>PUPG01000003.1 GCA_003553005.1 Bacteroidales bacterium | reverse complement strand
TGTGCCGGCGTGGTGTTGCCCAGGAAAATATCCTTAAACTGGTTCATCCCGGCATTGGTAAACATCAGGGTAGGATCATTTTTCACCACCATGGGCGCCGACCGGTATATTTCGTGATTTTTTCGTTCAAAAAACCGCAAAAAAGAAGTCCGAACTTCTGAAGCTTTCATAAAAAAGTGGATTTTTTTCGTCTGTTGGCGGCAAAATTAACGCATTTTTTTTAGTTTTGTAATATGGTGCAGTACGCTGGGTAGCCCGGTTTTTTAAAAAACTACAACCTTATTGAAACATTTTTACCACTTAGCTGAGTAAGGACTCGATATGAGCAAAGTTCAATATCGTTTTGACACGAAGTCTTTGACCGTAAAAGAGGTCAAAAGAACGTTTACCGACAGATTAAAGACCTTTTTGCATTACGCCCTTGCCGGGATGGTGTTTTCCGTCATCGTCCTGTTCATTGGGTTTACTTTTTTTGAGACACCCAAGGAGTGCATGTTGCAGCGGGAAGTGAACAATTTCCGGGTGCAGCATGAAGTCATCAACGACAGGCTGGACCTGCTTGCCAGCGTATTGGATGACATCCAGGAGCGTGACGATCAGATTTACCGGGTCATCTTTGAGGCAGAACCCATCCCGCGCACCGTCAGGGATGCCGCTTTTGGTGGCGTAGACCGGTATACGCATCTCGCCGGTTACAACAACAGCGAGTTGATCTCCGAAACCATGCAACGCGTGGATCAGCTTGCCAGCAAGCTTTACGTGCAATCCAAGTCCTACGACGAGGTGTTTGAGATGGCCGTCAACAAGGCGGACATGCTGGCCTCGATCCCTGCGATCATTCCCATCCCACGTGGAACAGACCGCCTGGCGTCTGGTTATGGCATGCGGATGCACCCGGTTTACAAGACCATGCGCATGCATCAGGGCGTCGACTTCGCCGCACCAACCGGAACCCCGATCTACGCCACGGGCAATGGAGTCGTGACCAGGGCGGAAAGAAACCGGCACGGATACGGCCTCATGGTAGAGATAGATCACGGCTACGGATACACCACGCTGTATGCCCACATGCACGAGATCGAAGTGCGCCCGGGACAGCAGGTAAAACGGGGAGAGGTGATCGGTACGGTTGGAAACACCGGGACCTCCACGGCACCGCACCTGCACTACGAAGTGCACCGCAACGACAGAACAGTCAACCCCGTACCCTACTTCTACAACGACCTCTCTCCGGAAGAGTTTGAGATCATCATCGAACGGGCCTCCAGGGTCAACCAGTCCCTTTCCTAATCACGCTATTCCAGGTCAAACCGGTAGATTTCGCGACCGCGTGATCCGATGATCACACTGTTTCCCCATATCGCCGGGGAGGCCTCAAAGTTTCTGCCGGCCCGCTTGCGGAAAAGCACCTGCCCATTGCTTCCATCCAGCAAATAGATATTGCCAACTGCATCCGCAGTGAAAACAACCAGCTCGCCCGCTTCATTATAGAAACCGGCCGGCGAGGACCAGCTGTATGCCTGCAGGGGGGTCTGAAACAAGATTTCGCCCGTGGAGGTGTCGAGCGCAAGGAGCGCACCGCCACCGTCTTCATCCAAATGGGCGATATTGACATAGAGCATACCATTTGCTTGTTTCCTTCCCAACAGGGGAGTAGCAAACATCCCCCCCGGAAACTCCCGGCCATAATGCTCCGCGTGGTAAGCAGGGACCTTATTCTCCCAGATCAGGCTTCCATCCAACCCATGGAGCTTGACCAGGCGGCTGTAACCCTCCTTCCCCTGCCGGTCCACCTCGCTGCCTGAATACAGGTAAGGGATGCCACCCTCGACATCCAGCACCAGGGTGGCATCGGTATCGTCGCGGTTGTCGTAGCGCCACACTGGCTTCATCGTCAGCAGGTTCACGCAAAGGATGTTGCCGTGGTTATCGGCAAAATAGCCATAGTTCCGGTGCACCGCCAGGCTGGACTCGACGCCGGCTGCCTGCTCACCCCGCACGTGATATACCATGCGGGCCACAAGGTGCATCACCCCATCCTGCACCAGGAATTTGTACAATATGCCATTTTCACCGGGCCAATACACGTAATCACCCACCAGCAGCGGACTGCTGTCAAAAGCTCCCCAGCGGCGGTAAGCTTTCACGTCCTCGTGGCCGGAAAAAAAGAACACCGGTTCGTGGCGGTGCAAGTCAATCAGGTGAATACCAAACTCGTCCTGATGCGGCACGCCGTCACCCACGTAAAGCAAGCCATTGAGTCGGGGGTCCAGCATCGGGGTACCCTTCACCGGATTGCCTGTGCGGATGGGCTTCCGGGTCTCTGTGCCGGTGTCCATGTCCAGGAAATACACCTCCCCGCTAAGCGAACCAGCAATGACTTCCATCCGGGGAGCAAACTGGTCGTGCATTTGGGCAAATGCCCGGCGTTCCGCATCGGGCCAGCTGACCAGCAGGGGCTGACCGGTCCAGCCCATTCCTCCTCCCCACCTGCCGTATTGCGTCCTGGTGGTGTCGTAATTTGTGGTATATTGCCAGACCTCCGTGATCTTTGTGGGGGATCCGGTTACCCGGCCCGCAACAGGCAGGTCGCGCGAAAAGCCTCCCCTGAAGGTCAGCACGCCCTGCACGCGGCAATAATCATCAGAGACCAGTCGGGTGCCTGGCTGGAGTCCGTTTTGGTAGTGAAATACCCGGTAATGCAATGGCCGGGTGCTGGCAAAACTGGTGTCAGGAAGCAAGCGAAAGGCGAAGTCTGGCAGGCGATCCAGCGATGCGCATAAGGGGCCGGAGCGCAAAGCACCCGGGCTAAGAAAATCGTGCTGCCGGGAAGGCAGGTTTTTCCGCATCACCAGGGAGTCAGCCGGCCCTGCCAATGCGGGACGCTGCCCTGCAGTGGCAGGTGCAAAGGGGATACACGCCAGGACAAACAGGAAGAGGACCAGGAAGGCGGTGCGGTTCATTTGCTTCTGATTGATCGAGTGGTCGCCAGTTGCATAGGATCCAAAAGGCACTTCAGACCAACAAATATAAGAAACCGGCAGGATCCCCCCGTTTGTCACAGAAGTTTTTTTCCTCTAGCGGTTTCTTTTTTTTATTTTTGGTAAATTTTTGCATCCAACGGTGAATCACAAAGCACACAATCCGGAAAAGATGTTTTACAGCATCGGCGAGGTGGCCCGCATGTTTGGCGTCAACACTTCGCTGATACGCTATTGGGAGCAGCAATTTGACATCATCCGGCCCAAAAAGAACAAGAAAGGCAACCGCTTATTCACGCCCAGGGATGTGGACCACTTCCACATCATTTATCACCTGGTCAAGGAAAGGGGATACACCCTGAAAGGGGCCCGGGAGAAACTCAGCAAAAACCTGTATGACCTCCAAAGGGACATTGAAATACGCAAGACGCTCGAAAAGACGCGCGCTTTTTTGCAGGAACTCAAAAAACACCTCTGATGCGCTGCAGTGAGGGCGGCCGAAACAATTAGGTGGTTCATCACGCAATATCAACCAAACTTAAACCCGGACAAATGGTAGCAAAGATCAAGAAAAAGCTTCACGAATCGAAAACGGCCAGGTGGATCGTACTCATCCTAAGCAGCTTTGCCATGGCCACCAACTATTATTTTTATGATGCCCTGGCACCACTGGCCGACCTGATTCGCATGAATCTGGGTTTCTCCTCCACCGAATACGGCTTTTTCATTTCTGCCTATTCCATCCCCAACGTATTCCTTGCAATGGCCGTGCTGGGCGGGATCATCCTGGACAAGATCGGCATCAGGATCACCGGCTTTTCGTTTATTTTCCTGATGGCCCTTGGCGGGACGATCACAGCCTACGGTGCGTCGGATGTCTTCCTGGATGGGGGCTTTGGCTACCAGTTCATGGACTCCTTCCTGACCTCCTGGTCGCCGGCACTGAAAATGATGTCGCTGGGCTTCTTTGTGTTTGGACTGGGAGCCGAAACAGGCATCGTGGTGCTTTCCAAGGTGATCGTCAAATGGTTTACCGGCAAGGAGCTGGCGCTCGCCCTGGGACTCAACCTGGCCGTCGGACGGCTTGGTGCCGCCCTGGCGTTCACCCTGTCGCCACGCCTCATCTATCCCGAATGGACCACAGCCATATGGGTCGGGGTCGTCATCCTGTGGGCCGGACTGCTGGCCTTCATGATCTATATGGTCATGGACTACAAGGTGGACCGCGAAGTGGATATCGACCTGAAAGATCCGGAGGACGAGTTCAAGTGGAAAGACCTGAAGTTTTTGGTAACCAACCGCTCGGTGATCTACATCACCATCCTCTGTGTCACCTTCTACTCCGCCGTCTTCCCCTTCCTGAAGTTTGCGCCTGACCTGCTGATGAACAAGTTCGCCATGCCCAGGGCGCTTGCCGGGGATGTGACCTCCTATCTCATGTATGGAACCATCCTCCTGACGCCGCTGTTCGGATGGATCACAGATAACAAAGGCAAAAGCGCCACCCTCATGTACCTGGGATCAGCCCTGCTGATCATTGCCCACCTGATGTTTGCCAAAACCTACATCGAACCACGCGTGCCCATCGTGCTGCTCGGCATTGCCTTCTCACTGGTCCCTGCAGCCATGTGGCCGGCCGTCACCAAAATCGTCAGACAAAGCAAGCTGGGTACCGCCTACGGCTTTATGTTCTCAGTACAAAACATCGGACTATGGATATTTCCCATTGTCATCGGGGCAGTCATCGACTCATCCAACCCGTTTTACCGCACCGAGATAGACCGTACTGAATTTGCCCAGGTGCAGCAAGCGGACATGCGCTATACCGGAAGCTATCTCGACAGGCACGAGGAACCCATCACGGATAGGGAAATCCACATCAACACCTCCGTATTTAAGGACAGCATCAGCGGGGACGTGGTATGGCGGGAGGTGCATCACCGGCAAACCGATGACCAGGGCCAGTTTGAACTGCATGTTGGCCAGGGTGACGTAATCTCGATGGCCGACTTCAACCACCTTGTGGAGGGACCGGATTACCAGGTGGAAATCCTGGTCTCCCGCCGGTCTGAGGAAATCCTGCTCTACGATGGCGACTTCAGCGTAGATGCCGATGGCTACTTCCCCAGCCAGGTGGATCAGCGCCACGAAACGCTGTTCGGTCGCACCCTGCGCGGTGTACTCACCCTCTATGATGCCGATGCCAGTCCGGGAGATGCGACCACAGATGGCAGGGATGGCATGGTATGGCAGGAAAGGGTGCGCTTTTACCTGGAGGATGATGGCCGTTTTGAGATCCTGATGGGCTACGGCCGACTGGTGTATGCCGACGCAGACTATTTCGGAATCCGGGAAGGCAACTTCGAAATGGAAGTGATCAAGCCACTGGATTATACCAATGCCATGCTGGTATTCTCTTTGCTCGGCTTCGTGGGCTTTGTGTTTGCCTTCCTGCTGAAGCGCGAAGACAAAACCTCGGGCTATGGACTGGAAAAACCAAATAAAGACAACTAACCGGAGGTAGCTATGATCGTGATCACAGGGGCAGCCGGCTTTATTGGCAGCTGTCTGGCCAGTGCACTCAACCAGCAGGGGATGCAAAACCTCATCCTGGTGGATGACTTTTCCAGTCCGGCCAAAAACCTGAACCTGGCCGGAAAGTCGTTTGTCCACCAGGTCGACCGCGATGACTTTCCAGCCTGGTTGGATCACTTCCATCCCAAAATAGAGGCGCTGTTTCACCTGGGGGCACGGACCGACACCGCGGAGACGGATGTCGGCATCTTCAATGCGCTCAACCTGAACTACTCCAGGGCGCTCTGGAAGGCCTGCACAGCATATGAGATCCCCTTAATCTACGCTTCCTCAGCCGCCACCTACGGCGCAGGTACGGAGGGCTATGCCGATGACCATGCGCGCATCCCACTCCTCAAACCGCTTAACCCATACGGGGCAAGCAAGCAGGAAATGGATAAATGGGTGCTGCAACAGGACAGCGC
>PUPG01000062.1 GCA_003553005.1 Bacteroidales bacterium | reverse complement strand
TCCAGGCATCGCCGGCATTGGCCCTGGCCCGGATCGCATTGACATCATCCAGCGGATCAGCTCCAATGGCACTGCCATTGCGATAGTTGGCTTCAGCTCGCGTGAGGATCATCTCTGCAAGACGGATCACCTGGATGTTGGCATCGTGCTTTCCCCATTTGCTGGTCATTTCGTTGCCACGATCCGTACCCACCCCGATATAAACCATGGTAGGCACATCAGCGATATCGGTAATGTCTTCATCTTCGGTGACCTGGACCCTCAGGTCTTCAGGATCAAACAGGTCAAAATAGGCTTCAGACAAGTACACATCGCCCCGGCCCATGCCATCCAGGCTGGCAAAGAACGTCGCGATGCCAGCATTCGCCTGTCCTGCATTGCTGGTTGCATTCTGATTGATCATGAATACGTCTTCGCTGGTATACCCGTCATTGTTAAATGCATCCAGCGGGGTATCGTGCAATGCGTCGTAACCACCAAGATTGTTGATCACCGTATTGGTGTACTCGGCCGCTTCCTGCCAGTTTCCCATAGCAAGATGAACCCTTGACAGAAATGCCGCGGAGGTCGTACTGGTCGCACGTCCTCCGTTTGCGCCGGGTGAGGTGCCAACATCAGCCAGCCTGTTCATGGCGGTCTCCAGGTCTGCAAGCACCTGCTGAAACACATCACCAATAGAAGCACGTGAAGGGAAATCGTCTTCCGTAATGCCGGCGGTTGGAGTCAGGATCAGCGGCACCCCTGGATTTTCGGGATCTAAACTATAGGGTAAAGCATAGAAGCGCACCAGTTCAAAATACAGAATGGCACGAATAAAGAGCGCTTCCCCCTCTATCCTGTCGCGGTGGTTGTCATCCACCACGTCCAGGCTGTTCAGCACGTTATTGCACAGATCGATGGCCTTGTAACTGACATTCCATTTGGCAGCCACATTGCCATCATTGGGGTCCATGGATTTCCAGTTGTACTGCCGGTACTGAATAAAGGTCCCTATCCATTCCATCTCTCCCCCATTGGCGACCAGGTCGCTGTGAAAAATGCTCGTGCCGGCATACAGGTTACCACTGCCCACCAGGGACCAGGCTCCATTTAACGCATTCACCACGCCTTCATGGTCACCATATATCGCATCGTCACTGACGGCCGTAGTAGGTTCTACTTCCAGAAAGTCCTCACAAGCCGTAAAGAAACCGGCAAGGAAGATAAAACCCATACATATTGAAATATATTTTGTCTTCATTTCGATACTTGTTTTTTGTGATTGAATAGCATGTGTCATGCGTTAAAAGTCCAGGTTTACACCAAAAGTGATCTGCCGGGGCTGCGGCGCGGTATAGAAGTCCCATCCCTGCTGAATGTTGCTGGACTGTGTGCCGATGTCTGCAGTATTGGGCGCACTGGTTTCCGGGTCCCATCCGGGATAGTCAGTAAAAGTGAGCAGGTTATAGCCCCTGACAAAGATCCTGGCAGAATTCAGGTTAATGCTTTGCACCAGGTTGCGGGGCAATGTATATCCCAGGGTCACTTCTTTCAGCCGGACATAGCTGCCATCAAAAATCAACATGCTTGACACACCATAACCATTGCCCTGCATCAGCCGGGGCTGCGGGTAGTAAGTATCGTCTCCTGGTTGCTGCCAGTGATCTTCATAAAAGTCGACGGTCTGGTTGTCGAACCACGAGAATCCATCCGCCTGCCATTGGCGGCCATGGTTATAAATATCGTGTCCGTACACAAACTGGAACATAACGCTCAGGTCAAAGCCTCTATATCCGAACGTATTGGTAAAACCACCCCAGAAATCAGGATTCGGGTCACCAACGATACGGTTGGCTGCTTCCGCAAGGCTCGTGGTGGTTTCACTTCCTTCTTCATTCAGATAGAACAGGGCATCGCCCGTTTGCGGATCCACCCCGGCGTACTCCTTGGTGTAAAATACACCCATGGGTTCACCTTCAATCACCCGCCATATGCTCGATGAGATGATCTGCCCGTCGAGGTTGGTCACCTTATTCTGGTTAAAGGAAATGTTGAAATTCGTGTTCCAGGTAAAATCGCTGTCCACATTGACGGTATTGATCACGAACTCCCAGCCCTTGTTTTCCATGTCGCCCACGTTTCGATATACGGTCGTAAATCCGGTCGTGGATGGAATTTGCACGTTGAGCAACAGATCTGAGGTCTTTTTGATATAGTAATCGATCTCCCCGGATATGCGGTTATCCAGGAATCCAAAATCAATGCCGGCATTCAGCTGTGTGGTGGTCTCCCATTGCAGATCGGGGCTGGGAATGCTTGTGGAAATCATTCCTGGCAACCCGGCATAGTTGCTTCCGGCATACAGGCCGCGTGGAGCGTAGTTGTCGATTTCCGAGTTTCCGGTCATCCCCCAGCTTATTCTCGGCTTCAGGAAACTGACCGCATAGTTATCGAAAAGAAAGTCTTCATTGGTGATAATGTAGCCAGCAGAAACCGCAGGAAAGAACCCATAACGATTATCGCGCCCAAAACGTGAAGATCCATCTACCCTGCCACTCATTGTTAACAGGTACTTGTCGTAAAACTTCATGTTGGCACGGCTAAAGAAGGAATTGTAGCGATACCCTGTGCCGCTTGAGCTGGCGCCGGTAATTTCTGAGGCACTCGCAATGCGCTGAAACATATCGTTCGGGAAGCCCCTGGCTGTCATTGAGGCGAAATCAAATTCGGCCCCCTGAAGCGAAGCACCGGCTACGAGATTCAGATCAAAGGCCTCTCCAAAGATTTGCTGATAGACAAAATAGTTTTCGAAGTTGATCATCTTGGAAGTCACTGTCCGGTCAAAAGCAAAGCCATCAGGGCCACCATCGTTGGTTAGCCTTCCACGATATTCCATCTCGCGCTGATTCAGGACGTCAACACCAACCTCGGAACGAAAAGTCAGATTGGGTGAAATCGTGTAATCAGCAAAAAGGTTACCCAGGCTACGGAATATCTCTGTGTCGAAATGGTTGTATTCCCGGACAAGCAGGCCGTTCTCATACAAGGTGTTTCGGTTGAGTTCGCCGGTTTCCGGGTCATAAATGGGATTCATTGGCGGCAGGGCCACCATCTGCAAGGGTGTTGCAAAAGCCCGGTCGTGTGCAACCCGGAAGTTTCTGGTGCGGAGTATACTCATATTCAAACCAAATGAAAGCCTGTCTGTCGCATCCTGGTCGAGATTAAGGCGGGCATTGATGCGGTCAAAATCGTTGCCGTTTACTATTGCTTGCTGATCCAGGGCACTGAGCGCGGCAAAGAAACGTGTGTTTTCGGAACCGCCCGAGGCCGAAAAATCGATCTGTTGCAATCCTCCGCGGCGCAGGGCCTGATCTTCCCAGTTAACATCCGGGCCACTGTAGATATCATCCGGGTTATCCGGATCACGCCAGTGGGCAAGCCGCCAGTCGAGCACTTCTTCCAGGCTGGAAAAACTCCCCACGTTGCCATCTTCGTCGGCCACGTTGTTGTAAGCGCTTTGCATCAGGTCAATGTACTGCTGGCGATTCAGAAAATCTACGGTATTGGATGGTTCGCTAAACCCCACCTGCGAAGAAAAACTAAACTGTGTGGCACCTTCACGGCCACGCTTGGTGGTGATGATGATTACCCCGTTTGATGCCCGTGATCCATAAATGGCCGCTGCTGAAGCATCTTTAAGCACTTCAACCGATTCAATGTCGGCCGGATTGATGTCGGCCAACGGGTTGGTCGGCTCATTCGATGCAGTACCGAGGTTTTGGGATACCACCGGCACGCCATCAATGACATAAAGCGGCTGGTTGCTGGCAGAGATCGAAGATGAACCACGGATACGTGTACGAATTGCTTGTCCTGCCTTGCCACTGCCTCCTGAAATATGCACACCGGCCGTACGCCCCTGCAAGGAGCTCTCAAAGCTAGGCATCGTAGCCTCCTGCAGATCGCGGGCACTAATTGAAGAAATCGCACCGGTCAGCTCATACTTCAACTGTGAGCCATAGCCCACCACCACAACCTCGCCTAGCAGTGCCACATCGGGCTGCAACGCCACATTAATGATGTTGCGCCCTTCAACCTCCACGGTATGCACCTCCATGCCGATATAAGAAAAAACAAGAACGGCATCGGGTGGTACCTGGAGCTCGTAGTTCCCATCTATGTCCGTAACCGTACCATGCGTAGTACCCTCCACGGTGATGGTTACTCCGGGGAGCCTCTCATCGGTTTCAAGGTCTGTCACCGTTCCTGTGACCTGAATCTGCTGGCCATACAATGATCCTGCAAAAAACAGCAACAGCCCCACCAGGGTCAATAGTCTTTTCATGTTGATTTGGTTTTGGTTAATAATTAAATAAGAAGTGAACAGGCTTGTACTTTCAAAAAGAGAAGAGTGTGAAAGTGGTGACCTTCGCAAATATATTAAAATATTTCATATTTTTTAGTTTTTGTTAATTTTTGTCTTTTGTTACTGTTTTAATGTCTTTTAAATATGCTTAATTCTTTATTGCTGTCTGAATGCTGTCTTTACGTGATCTATCTATGGCATAACCCTTGAAAAGAGCAACCTCTCCTGCGCAGCTCCGGCATAATAATTGAGGAAACTACGTATACCAACAGCCCTGAAAAAACTTTCGTAATTTTGTGTGGAATATTCAGTTACAGACAATAACCAAATTTTTACCAACATGACCCTCATGAAGAAATTGATCAGCATAGTACTCAGTTCACTATTGCTTTTTACGGCGTGCGATATGTTTGACGATGACGAAGCCCAGACGCCGGAGGAAACCCTCCAGGCGCAGTTGCCCTTCAGCCAGTATATCATTTCATACTGGCGCGGCCTGGATATGGGACGCTACCAACTCCAATGGACCCAACAACTGAGTGGTGTCAGCGGCAAGTACCTGAACATTGACCGCTACCAAATGCAAGGGCAGCACAGCGACGACATCTGGTATTTCTATTATCAACACATTTTCAGGGACCTGCAAGGCATCATCACCCTGTCCACCGAGCAAAACGCCAGGGCATACCGGGGAATTGCGAGGATTCTGCAGGCTTACAGCCTGGGCTTCATGACTGATACCTGGGGGGATGTGCCGCACGAGATGGCGATGGGCTATTTCACCCAGGCCAACCTGCCGGTGTATGATGAACAACAAAACCTCTACATCGAGATCATGCAATTGCTGGAACTCGGCAAACAGGATCTCAATGCGGCACAGGATTCCGACGGACTAAAACCTGGAGCAGCTGAAGATCCCATTTATGGCGGGGATTTGGACCAATGGAAAAAGGCAGCAGATGTCATTCGGCTCAGACACTTGCTGCGCATGGGCAACCACGCAGGCAACTATAACCTGGCCAGGGGACAAATAGAGAACCAGGAATTGTTCTCCGGCACGCACGACGACATGGTGTATCAATACAATGCGGACCTTGACCAGGTCAATCCGCATTATTATTTCAGGCAGGTCACGCGCGCCGGTGAATTTTTCGTAGATAAGCTCATGGAAACAGATGATCCGCGCATACCGTACTTCCTGACCAAAAACATCTATGGCGAATACGTAGGCAAGCCCGTGGGCTCCACCATGCAAAATGCTTCCTCACCTGGCGATGCCGTCGCATCAGAAACTACACCCACCACGCTGATTGGCTACACAGAGCAAAAATTCATTGAAGCAGAGGTCTACTACAAGGCCGGTGATCAAGGCATGGCAGATCAGGCCTTTGAAGAGGCGGTGATTTCTTCGCTTCGCTCATTCGACATTGTGGATCCCGAGTGGGAGGAAGCGCACGCATCCATCGAAAATGTCAGCCTGGAAGAGATCATGACAGCCAAGTACATCGCCCTGTTTCTGAATCCGGAGGTATGGACAGACTACCGCCGCACAGGTTATCCGGAAATTCCGCATTACGACGCAGAAGATGACTTTGAGGAGATCCCCAGGAGATTCCCTTATTCAGAAGAAGAGCAAAACATCAATGGGATCAACGTACCGGAAAACGTAGACCTTTTCACCCGGATGTGGTGGGATG
>PUPG01000020.1 GCA_003553005.1 Bacteroidales bacterium | reverse complement strand
ACCTCCTGACACCTTACCCCAAGGGCGGCAAGATCGGCCTTTTTGGCGGCGCCGGTGTGGGCAAGACCATCATCATCATGGAGCTGATCAACAACATCGCCAAGACCTATGCCGGCAAGAGTGTGTTTGCCGGGGTAGGAGAGCGGACACGTGAAGGCAATGACCTGCTCAGGGAGATGATCGAATCCGGCGTGATCAACTATGGGGAGGATTTTCGCAAGGCGATGGAGGAAGGGCGCTGGGACCTTTCCCTGGTGGACCACGAGGCACTGGCTTCCTCACACGCCACACTGGTATTCGGACAGATGAATGAGCCACCCGGAGCACGTGCCAGGGTGGCGCTTTCCGGACTGGCCCTGGCGGAGTACCTGCGCGATGGCGACCTGGAAAACGAAGAAACCGGCCACGACATCCTGTTCTTTATTGACAACATTTTCCGTTTTACCCAGGCGGGATCGGAGGTGTCTGCCCTGCTCGGCAGACTGCCCTCGGCCGTGGGCTACCAGCCGACCCTGGCCACGGAGATGGGCCTCCTCCAGGAACGCATCTCCTCCACCAGGCGCGGCTCCATCACCTCCGTGCAGGCCATCTACGTGCCCGCCGACGACCTGACGGATCCAGCACCTGCCACGGCATTTGCGCACCTCGACGCAACCACGGTGCTGAGCAGGAAAATATTTGAACTGGGCATCTATCCCTCCGTAGACCCCCTGGAGTCGAGCTCGCGCCTGCTTGAACCAGCCATCGTGGGCGAGAAACATTACGAAACCGCCCAGGAGGTCAAAAAAATCCTGCAACGCTACAAGGACTTGCAGGACATCATCGCCATCCTGGGGATGGAAGAGCTGTCGGATGAGGACAAGCTGGTAGTGAGACGCGCCAGGAAAGTGCAACGCTTCCTCAGTCAGCCATTCCACGTGGCCGAACAGTATACCAGCCGGAAAGGCATCATGGTGCCCGTGGAGGAAACCGTGGAGGGCTTTGCGATGATCCTCAACGGGGAAATGGACGACGTGCCGGAGTCGGCCTTCAACCTGGCCGGCAACATCGACACCGTGAAAACACGTCATAAACAAGGCAATGCCAGCAATGCAGGAACAGACGCATATGTTTCTTGAGGTCATCGACCCGGAAAAGATCCAATACCGCGGCGAAGTCAGCCTGGTCCAGATGCCGGGCGAGATGGGCTCCTTCGAAGTGTTGAAAAACCACGCCCCCATCGTGGCCCAGCTTACCTCGGGACGGATCAAGATCATTGATGCCGGGAGAAATACGGTGAACCTGCAAATTTCGTCGGGCGTGGTGTATGTGCGCGACAACCGCATCACGATTATCCTGCAAAATTGACAGCGGAAAACTCTTTTTTCGTATCTTTACGAAAAAAACAAATGCTAAGAAAAAGGTGGGTGCTCCATCATGAAGACAATGAGGAAATAGTTGAGAAGCTCGCCACCACCCTGAAGATAGACCGCATCCTTGCCCGCCTGCTGGCACAAAGGGGAATCTCCACATATGCTGAAGCACGTGACTTCTTTCGACCGTCACTGGATAACCTGCATGACCCTTTCCTGCTTAAGGATATGGATGTGGCCATTGAGCGGATAGAAGAGGCACTGGAAAAGGGTGAGCGCGTCCTGATTTATGGCGACTACGATGTGGATGGCACCACAGCCGTCGCACTGGTCTACGATTTTCTCAAGGATTTTCATTCCAACATCGATTATTACATCCCGGACAGATACAAGGAGGGTTATGGCGTGTCGTTCGAGAGCATTGACTATGCCCTCGAAACAGGCGTAAAACTCATCATCTCGCTCGACTGTGGGATCAAGGCCCAGAAACAGATCAAATATGCCACCGACCGGGGCATCGACTTCATCGTGGTCGACCATCATCGTCCGGATGATGTGCCCCTGACGGCAATGGCCGTGGTAGATCCCAAACAACCCGATTGTCCCTATCCCTATAGGGAGCTTTCCGGCTGTGGACTCGGATTCAAGCTGGCACAGGCTTTCTATCAGAAAAGACGCCTGCCCTTCGAGGGCCTCGATAAGTTCCTGGACCTCGTGGTGGTCAGCATTGCGGCCGACGTGGTGCCCATCACCGGGGAAAACCGTGTGCTGGCTTATTACGGCCTGCAGCGGCTGAACTTCAACCCGAGGGCGGGCTTCGAGTCCATCCTCTTCTACAGCAATGTGTTCAGAAAGGCCAAGCCCGACAAGGTATCGGCCTTTACCAAAGAGCTTAGCGTCAGCGACCTGATGTTTATGATCGGGCCGAAGATCAATGCCGCGGGCCGCATCGAAAAAGGGAAGAAGGCGGTTGACCTGCTGGTTTGCAAGAAGATGGGCGACACCCACGAGCTGAGCATCGAAATCAACGACAACAATACGGAGCGGCGTAGCCTGGATACGGACATCACCAAGCAGGCGATGCAGATGATTGCCACCTCCCCGGAGCTGAAGGAGAGCAAGGCTACCCTGCTCTTTGACCCGGGCTGGCACAAAGGCGTCATCGGGATCGTGGCATCGCGCCTGATCGAGTCGTATTACCGCCCCACCATCATCTTTACCGAGTCCAATGGCCTGGTCACCGGATCAGCCCGATCCGTCAAGGACTTCGACGTGTACAATGCGATCGACGCCTGCAGCGACTTGCTGGAGCATTTTGGTGGACATAAGTATGCGGCCGGACTGAGTCTCCGGCCGGAGAACCTCGATGCCTTCAAGGAGCGCTTCATGCAGGTGGTCCACGATACCATCACCGACGAGATGCTGGTCCCGCAGATTGAAGTCCACGCCGAATTGGCCATCGGCAACATCGCCGGCCGCTTTTTCCGGATCCTGAAGCAGTTTGCGCCCTTCGGACCGGGCAATCCCAACCCCATCTTCGTGTCGCGAAACTGCGTGAGCCAGGGCAACGTGCGTGTGGTCGGCAACAAGCACCTGAAGTTCCGGGTTTCCCAGCCCGGACTGAGCAACGTGGACCTGCCGGCCATCGCCTTTCAGCAAGGCCATCAGCTCAAGAACGTGCGGGCCTGCAAGTCTTTTGACCTGGCTTACCAGATCGAAGAAAACGAATGGAATGGCCGCGTGAACCTGCAACTCAACGTGAAAGACATCAAGTTCAATGTGTAGGCCCTTGTGTTCAGGGGCTTAATGGCCAAACTACTTCCGGCCGAAGTCCGCGGGGATCTCTCCCCAGGCCTCCGTGTGCCATTTCAGGATGGGGGTGTCCCAGGTGTTGTGCTGCAGCCAGTATTCCGCCCGGCGGATCAGGTTGAAGATCTCCCGGTTCTCTTCCCGCGGCTCCACCTTGGTGCGGGCCTTCTTGTTGCGTATCCAGCTGATGGCCGTATTCGAATCGGTGTAGATGGGCCGGTGAAAGTCGTGCTTCCTGCACCAGGCCAGCGCGTGCACGATGGCCAGGAATTCCCCGATGTTGTTGGATCCCCCGGCCAGGGGCCCCATATGGAAGAGTCGGGCCTTGCTCTTGGTTTCCACGCCCTGGTATTCCATCTCGCCGGTCTTGCCATTGCAGGCCGCATCCACCGAAATGCTGTCCATCAGGGGTTTGCCAATGGCCTTCAACTCCGCGGGAGAAAGCCGGCTGACGTGCTTGTCCTTGCCAATGTAATCGGCATAATTGCCCGCATAGGCCTGCCAGGCCAGCTCTTCGGAGGGAAAAGACTTGAAAATGGCGCCCCCGTAGCCCGATATGGCCTTCTGACAGGCTTTCCAGCTATCAAAAACGCCTGTCTCATTGCCTCGCCATACTGTGTAATACTTCTTTTTGGCCATGGGGTTTCTCTTGTGGATATGTTTTTTTAACTGGCTGGTTATGTGGTGTTTCCTGATTTATGCAGATGGAGCCCGCACTCCGTCTTTTTCATTCCGTGCCACCGTGCCTCCCGCTCGTCCTCTCCGCCGTTGGCTGGCCTCGTGCAGGGTTCGCAGCCAATGCTTTTGTAGCCCCTGGCTTCCAGCGGGTGAATGGGCAGTCCGTGGTGTTCGATGTAGGCCTCCACCTCTTCGGTGGTCCAGCTGAGCAGCGGATGGTAACGGATCGTGTCCTGCCGCGCGGTCTCTTCCTCCCGGAGCTGCTGTCTGTAACTGTTCTGATCGGCACGGATGCCGTTGATCCAGACATCATACTGCGCAAACAAAGCTTCCACGGGTTGGACCTTATTGAGGTAGCAGCAATAGTCGGGGTCATAGGTGAACATCAGGTTGCCCTGGGCATTGGTCTGCATGCTTTTGGGCACGTGCGGAAGCAGGTTGATCACCCGCAGGTCGAGCAGGTCGGCCACATCGTCCTTGTATTGGATGGTCTCGGCAAAATGAAAGCCGGTGTTGATGAAATAAATGGGAATGTGTTTGTCGACGCGACTCAACACGTGCAACAACACCACACTCCGGGTCTGGAAGCTGCTGGTGGCAAATAACTTCTTCCCCGATGCCTGGTAGCCGTTGATCTTTTCCCTGATGCGCGCTATGTGCATAATCATCCCATTAACCACACAAGCAAATGTAGTGAAAATCTGGCAACCATCTCCGGCTGCACACCCGTTGCCGTGCATTTTTGCTATCTTTGCGAAAAAGGCATTAGCTCATGGCTTCAGCGATAACCGGTGATCATATTGTGCCCCTCGCCGAGTGGCTGCCATTGCATAGAGGCTTGCTGATCGTGGCCGGACCCTGCAGTGTGGAAAGCCGGAAACAGCTTGTCACCACGGCAAAACAGCTGGCTGACACCGGCACGGTTTCGGTGTTGCGCGCCGGGGTCTGGAAGCCACGCTCCCGGCCCGGTCGCTTCGAAGGTCGTGGTGCTGAGGCCCTGCCGTGGCTGCGTGAAATCCAGGAGGAAACCGGCCTTCCCGTGGCCGTGGAAGTGGCCCGGCCCAGCCACGCCGAACTGTGCCTGAAACACGGGGTTGATATGCTCTGGCTCGGCGCACGCACCACCGTAAATCCCTTTATGGTCCAGGAAATCGCCCAGGTGATCTCGGGCACCGAAATGCCGGTGCTGATCAAGAACCCGGTCTGTCCGGATCTTCGCCTCTGGATTGGGGCCATTGAAAGGATACTGCAAGCGGGTACGCGGAAGATTGTGGCCGTGCACCGGGGATTTCAAACAGGACGTACCTCGCTTTACCGAAATGACCCGCTGTGGGACATCCCGGTGGCCCTGCAGCAGAAGATGCGGCACCTGCCTGTGATCTGCGATCCCAGCCACATCGCAGGGGATGTTCGCTGGCTGTCTGAGGTGGCCGAAAAAGCCCTGGCCTTGCAGATGCAGGGCCTGATGATCGAGACGCATTGTAACCCGGCCGAAGCGCTTACCGATCCCTTGCAGCAGATCACGCCAGCCAGGCTCAAATCCTTGCTGGAGGGTCTTCCTGAAAAAACCGTTGCCGGCGATCCGGATGCTGAACAACTGGCCAGCCTGAGGAAACAAATTGATGAGCAGGATCAGTACCTGCTGGAAATCCTGGCCCAAAGGCTGAGACTCTCCAGGCAGGCTGGAATGGTGAAAAAGAAGCTGGGTGAAGCGATCATCCAGCCACAGCGGCAGAAGGACTTGTTCCGGGATCGCCGCAACCGGGCGCTCGAACTGGGCCTCGACCCGGGTTTTGTGGAGCGTTTCATTAGGTTGTTGCACGAGGAGAGTGTGGGCGTGCAGGAAAGGGTTTGAGGTTTGAAGTTTGGGGTTTGAGGTTGCCTGAGGTGCTGGTGGGGTTTTGTGTGTTTTGGCGTGTTAAGGGGTTAAAAGGGTTACAGGGTTAAGGGGTTAAAAGGGTTAAGGGGTTAAAAGGGTTACAGGGTTAAGGGGTTAAAAGGGTTATAGGGTTAAGGGGTTAAAAGGGTTACAGGGTTAAGGGGTTAAAAGGGTTACTGGGTTAAGGGGTTTGAGGTAAGGCTAAGATTAAGGTTAAGGTTGAGGTTGAGGATGGGTTGCGGGTCAAAGGCAGGGTCAAGAAAAATGATGGTTTAGAGTGAATTCAATAAGCACGTAATATGGCTGACGAAAAGAAACAAAAAGCATTGACGGACATTGCTTCCCTGGGGGAGTTTGGACTGATTGACCATCTTACCAAAGACATCAGGATGCGGCACCCGGAAACCCTGAAAGGGGTT
>PUPG01000046.1 GCA_003553005.1 Bacteroidales bacterium | reverse complement strand
GACATTATGTAATTTTATATGGGATTATGCGATGTCAAACGCATGGAAAACAGCACATTACTTCTTTTTGTGCCTGTTTTTGCGCAGTCGCTTCTTGCGCTTGTGTGTGGACATCTTGTGTCGTTTACGTTTTTTTCCGCTTGGCATATGATTTCTCCTATAAATTTTTATTGATTGACTGGCGATCAGTTTGGCTAATCAACAAGGATTAGGGCTTAACTGACGCCTTGACTTCGCTTACAAACTCCTTGGCCGGTTTGAATGCCGGAATGCAATGCGCAGGAATGATGATGGTCGTGTTCTTGGAGATATTCCTGCCGGTTTTTTCTGCCCTCTCCTTGATGATGAAGCTACCAAAACCCCTGAGGTAAACATTTTCTCCTTTAACAAGTGCATTCTTCACAGTACCCATAAAAGCTTCTACGGTCGCTTGTACGGTTACCTTTTCAATGCCCGTCTTGTTGGCAATTTCGTTAACGATTTCAGCTTTCGTCATAATTCTTTACTTTTTTGGTTATAAGGGATTTATGTTGAGTTTTTACCTTGTTTAAGGTTGCAAAGATAAGGTTTTTCTGATTATCTGAAAACAAATTAATTATTTTTCCTTCAACGGTTTACGCTCTTTTGCTTACTTTGCACTGGGATTATTCCCGGAAAGCCGGAAAGATGGATTTTGCAGAAATTTTATTAGCCTGGTATGAGAAAAACGGCCGGGATTTGCCCTGGCGCACAGAAAGGGATCCGTATGCGGTCTGGATCTCCGAGGTGATCTTGCAGCAAACCCGGATGGACCAAGGCTTGCCCTACTATTTCCGTTTTTTGGATGCGTTCCCGGATGCACGCGCCCTGGCCGCCGCGCCGGAAGAGCAGGTGCTGCGATTGTGGCAGGGGCTGGGCTACTATTCCCGGGCCAGGAACCTCCACGCTGCGGCCCGGCAACTTGTGGCATCCCTTGGGGGCCAATTGCCAGGGTCAAGCCAGGAGCTTTTGAAGATCAAGGGTATAGGTCCTTATACCGCGGCAGCCATCGCTTCCATTGCGTTCAACGAAGCCGTGCCGGCCGTGGATGGCAACGTGATGCGTGTGCTCGCCAGGATCTATGCCATCGAGGAGAAGCAGAATACGACACGGGGGAAAAGGACCTTTGAGCAAACGGCCCGGCAGTTGATCCCGTCCTGCTGTCCGGGCGACTTCAACCAGGCGATGATGGACTTCGGGTCGCTGGTGTGCAAGCCAAGGAACCCCTTGTGCTCCGGGTGTGTCTTCCGGGAACATTGCCTGGCCTTGCAATCCGGCCTGGTCGAACAACTGCCCCGGAAAAGCATTCGCAAGCCTCCCCGTAAACGGTATTTTCATTACTTTTATGTGCGGACGGGCGATCAGGCGGTCCCCTGTTTTCTGGTGCAGCAACGCAAGCAGGAAGGAATCTGGCAGCATATGTATGAGTTTCCTTTATTGGAGGCTGAAAGGCATTTGCCGGCCTCGGAGCTGCTTGCCAATCCCGGATTTGCCGAATTGCTGCCCGGGGTGAAAGCCAACCACCTCAACCCCCTGCCGGTCGCCATGAAACATCAACTCACCCACCAAACCATTCACGCGTGGTTCTATTTTGTGGATGTCGACAATTGGGTTTCCAACGTGCTGCAAGGACTGTATCTTTGTACCACACCCAAAGCGTTCGATCGAATGGCTAAGTCCAGGCTCATCGACCGCTTTCTCCGGGAGCACCTGTAACGACGGTTTTCCCGGCAAACAGGGTGAAGGACACATTGACTGGCGGACCGGGTTAAAGATATATCCCCCGGTGGATACGTTTAACGACATAAACGCGCCAATTCAAAACAAAAATTTGCGCTAGAATAAAAAATAAATTAATTTAGCGAAGAATATCAATTAAAAACCCCAAAAAAAGACATTATGGCAGGAGTAAACAAAGTGATTCTGGTGGGCAACCTGGGTGCAGACCCGGAGATCATGACCATGGAAAGTGGCACCAAGATGGCCCGTTTAAGTGTGGCTACCAATGAATTTTATCGCGACAAGGATGGTGAGCGTGTAGAAAAAACGGAGTGGCACCGGGTTGTGCTTTGGCGCAACCGGGCCGAATTGGCGGAAAAATTTCTCAGCAAGGGCCGCCAGGTATACATCGAAGGGCGCCTTCGCACCCGGCAATACCAGGATAAGGAGGGCAACCAACGGTATACCACGGAGGTTGTCGGTGATGTAATCAACTTCCTCGGTGGCAAGGAGGGCGGTGAACAGTCCTCGCCACAGCAAAGTCCGCCACCCACGGATTCGCCTTCGCCCGCAAGTCCGCCGGAAGAAGACGATCTTCCGTTCTGATCCCCTGGGCGAGTAACTGCGTGCTAAGCGGAACCCGCGTTCTTTGTTCCGCTTAGCACGCGGTTTTTATGACTGTGAACGCCCGGTGTGTGGGTTTACGCGCGGCCCGCCTTCTCCAGGCGGCTGTGTTGCCGGATCGTGTTGTGCACGCGCATTTTACAGGCGATGCAAGCAAGTGCGGTTTGCAATCGCAACGGCCTGAGGGCATAAGTGGTTAAGGTGCAGGACCGGGGGTTGGGCGGTTCATTGTTGATCCGCAAACCGTTCGAGAAAACGGAAGATCATGCGGTCAAATTTTTGTTTGTCCTGATCCTGGAAGACGACCTTTACCGGGATGTAGTATATGGGCAGGTCGTCGATGTATGCTGATAGGCTGGAATCATACAGGCGCATCGCGTCCTTTTCGGTGGTAATCACCACTTTATCCCCAATCGTTTTGTGGAAATGTGCCTGCAGCTTTTTGAGGTTTGCCGGGGTAAACTGGTGGTGGTCGCGGTACTTGTGGACAAACAGGTCTTTGCAGCGCGTTTTCAGATGCTCCTCCAGGGCTTCCGTGCGGGCAATGCCCGTAAGCAGGAAAATGGTCTTGGGCTTGCTATCCGGAGGAGCAGGCATTTCCGGCTTCAAAGGCAACCAGGGCTGATAGGTCAGCTTGGAAAAGTACACTTTTTTTAACCGGTAAGGGTTTAGTTTTTTCAGGAAGAATCGCCGGTCGAGCGGGGAAAATACTTTTGGCGTCTTGGTCACGATCACCGCATCGGCTCTTTTTGCGCGGAACTTGGCCTCCCGCAAGTTGCCCACAGGCAGCAAAAAGTTATTAAAAAAAGGATTGTAATACCCGGTAAGCAAGAGGTTCAGTCCTGCCCGCACATACCTGTGCTGAAATGCGTCGTCCAGGATCACCAGGTTGACCTCAGGGTGATCCCTGAGCAGGCGATGGATGCCGCGCCGCCGCTTTTCATCCACTGCCACAAGGATATCCGGAAACTTCCGGCTCATTTGCAGGGGCTCATCACCCACCTCCCTGGCCGTGGAATCACCCTGAGCCAGGCGGTATCCTTTTGTTTTTCTTTTATAACCACGACTCAGCACAGCAACCACGAATTGGTCCTTCAGCAGCCGGACCAGGTATTCTGCGTGTGGGGTCTTGCCAGCACCACCTGCACTCAGGTTGCCAATGCTGATTACGGGAATGTCAAATGACTCGGAAGGCAATACCCCCCAGTCAAACAAGAGGTTGCGAAACCAAACACCAATTCCGTAAAGGAAAGCAAAAGGCAGTAACAATACCCGAAGCCAGTTCATGCTTCAAAGGTAAATATTTATTTTTGTGTGATAGTATGATTTTGCGATAAAACAATCATCCTGTGTCATTCGCCTTTTTATGCCCGACCCAGCTTGAGAATCGTGCGGGTTCATTGTGATGTCCTGGATAAAAAAACGTAATTTTGACTATGCGGCAAGCAGGTCACAAAACCATATACCCATGAAGCTAAAACAGATTGTCGACCTCATTCACCAGTCAGCACCTTTCAGTTGGCAGGAAAGCTATGACAACTCTGGCATCCAGATCGGCGATCCGGAACGCGAAGTGCACCGGGCACTGCTGACCCTGGAACTGACACCCGACGTGCTCAAAGAGGCAGCAGAGAAAGCGTGTGACCTGGTCATCACGCATCACCCGTTGATCTTTGACGGACTCAAACGCATTGCAGGCGGCACCCCCACCGAACAAATGGTCAGTGAGGCCATCCGGCTACAGATCGCTGTCGTATCCGTACACACCAATATTGACAACAGCCTTTACGGGGTCAATAGGCGGCTGGCCGAAAAACTTGGACTGGAAAACCTGCGCATCCTGAAACCGGCATCCGGGATGCTGAAAAAGCTCGTTACCTTTTGTCCCACAGACCACGCAGACAAGCTGCGTGCGGCGCTTTTTGAAGCGGGGGCCGGCCACATTGGCGACTATGACTGCTGCAGCTTCAACCTCGAGGGCCGGGGCTCTTTCCGGGCAGGTGAGGGGACCAACCCCTTTGTGGGAAGCATCAGCGAGTTGCATTACGAGAAAGAGGAGCGCGTCGAAACCATCTTCCCGGTCCACCAGCAGGCAAAGGTCATCCAGGCCATGCACGATGCCCACCCTTACGAAGAAGTGGCGTATGACGTGTATGCACTGGAGAATGTATACGACCGCGTAGGTTCCGGAATGATCGGCGAATATGACGAACCTGTTTCGCCGGAAAATTTCCTCCACAGGGTAAAAGAACAACTGGAAACGCCCGTGTTGCGGCATACCGAAGCTACCGGGGAGATGATCAAAAAAGTAGCGTTGTGTGGTGGTTCTGGTGCCTTCTTGATTGGCGATGCGCGCAAAGCTGGTGCCCAGGCCTTTGTTACCGCCGATCTCAAATATCATCAGTTTTTGGACAATGCCGGGAAAATCTTGCTCGTGGATGCCGGACATTATGAAACTGAGCAACATACAAAGGAGTTGATCCGTGATATCATTCAGAAAAAAATGCTTAACTTTGCCGTCCTGATTTCTGAGGTAAATACCAACCCAGTCAGGTACTTCTGATCTCCGGATTGCATTGGTGCCCGGCTCAATTACCGGTTACAGGCCGATCCGGGCAACAGTCCTGCAATAAAACAGGCATGCAGGTTTCCGGTAAAGTCCAGAAAACAGGCAATGACCGCATTCGATAATCACTGAAAAACCACAGATATTTTATGGCCAAGCAAAAGAAGACTGCAAAAAAAGAAAAAGAAGCAGAAAAGATGATCAATCCCAGCACCGGAACGGAAGGTTCTCCCGTGCAGGTGCCTGAGACTGCTACCGAAGACAGCATTGAAAAGACGGTAAAAAGCAAATTGACCTCACTCTATACCCTGCAGACCATCGACTTTAAAATCGACAGGCTTCGCAGCGTGCGTGGCGAGTTGCCCCTGGAGGTGCAGGACCTGGAAGATGTGATTGCCGGACTGGAAACCCGTCTCGAAAAGTTTAACCACGAGATCCAGGAGCTGGAAACGGAAATATCCAACAAGAAAATTGCCGCACAGGAAAGCCTGGAGCTGATTAAAAAGTATGAGGCACAGCAGATGAATGTGCGCAATAACCGGGAGTATGACTCCTTGTCCAAGGAGATCGAATACCAAACACTGGAAGCCCAGCTTGCGGAAAAGAAAATGAAAGAGTTTGCAGCCGAGGTGGAGAACAAGCAGGAGCTGGTCAAAGAGGTGGAGGCCGAACTGGAAGAGCGGCAAAAGGACCTGGAGGCCAAAAATGCTGAGCTCAACGACATCGTAGCGGAAACGGAGAAGGATGAAGCGGTGCTGGAGGAAAAGGCCAAGGAGCAGCAGGACAAGATTGAGGAACGTTTGCTGAATGCCTATCAGCGCATCCGCGACAATGCCCGCAATGGCCTTGCCGTGGTCCCCGTGGAAAGAGATGCTTGTGGCGGCTGCTTTAACAAGATTCCCCCGCAACGTCACCTCGACATCCGGCTGCATAAGAAGATCATCGTGTGCGAATACTGTGGACGCGTCCTCATCGACGACGAAATCGTGGAGCGCGTGAAAGAACACATGGAAGTTTAGTGTGATGTCAATGGACCGCGATACGCGTTTCCTGTCAGCACTGCTTTGCCGGGCAATGCCATTGTCCGCCATGAATTGACAAACGACCTCAGCCACTGGAAAATCACAATGCGCTGATGCGAAAAAAGATTGTGGCCCGCGGCACGAAGGTGCCTGCCTGGGTCACCCAAAACAAAAAGCCGGAGCCTTTTC
>PUPG01000155.1 GCA_003553005.1 Bacteroidales bacterium | reverse complement strand
CCTGAAACGCACCGGCCACATCCGGGACTACCTGCTTCGCGAGCGCGCTGAACGGCTGTTTCCCCTGATGGTCGCGGCGGTTACCTTCTTTATGACCTACTACCTCTTGCGCCAGCTGCAATTGCCCAGTCTGATCGATTTTTTCATGATGGGCGCGACCTTGCTGGTGCTGCTCAGCCTGGTGATCTCCTTTCGCTGGAAAATCAGCATTCACATGGTTTCGCTTGGGGGACTCACCGGTTTCCTGATCGTGACAGCCCTGTTGCTGCAGCCCGACATGCACCTGCTGATCATGGCCGCATTCCTCGTGTCCGGACTGACTGCCGCATCGCGACTTCAACTCAAGGCCCATAAATCGGCAGAGGTCTATGCCGGCTACCTGCTGGGGGCCATGGTGATGATCCTGCTGTATCTTTACCTGAGGGTGTAATGGGTTTGAAGTTTGAAGTTTGGGGTTTGAGGTTGTTTGGGGTGCTTTTGGGGTTGTTGGTTTTGGTGGAATGTTGCTGGGTTAATGGGTTAAAGGGTTCGGGTTTGTGTTGGTTTTTGGGATGGTGGTGACTTGGGCTTGGGCGATGGGTTTGAGGTTTGGGGTTTGAAGTTTGAGGCTGATCGCTAGCGTGGTACCGAAAGCGAAGCGATTCGGGATTTGAAGTTTGAGATTGCGTGGCCAGCTTGATATAAATTACCCCCAACAAGGCATTTAACCCATGTGCGTAGATCAGGCACCCAGGACCATGGGGGCAACGGTGAATACAGACGTGTAGGCGTTTAAAAGAGAATGAAAGTAAGTCCCACGGATATCGGATGCATTTCTTCCGCATTGTTGCCTTCAAAAATGTCGGTCAGCGGATAGGAAAAATGGATGTTGAACCGACTGTAACCCACCATGGCGGTGAGGCCGATGCGGAAATCGTTGAGGTTTTCCAGCTTGTGCTCCTTAACCTTGGTTGTTCGCTCGACCAGACCTTCTGTATCTTCCGGGGCAAAATGGATACCTCCCGGCTCAGAAAAATAGGCCTTGCCTTCATACTTGGTGTGCGCATTTACCAGGTAGCCGGCCTTGATGCCTGCATAGAGCCGGAACGTGTTGTCCAGGTCACGCGAGCGGAACCTGAGCTGCACGGGTAAGTCAATGTAGTTCAGACTGAGTTTATTGTTGTCGTAATCCGGCTGGATAGGATAAAAATCGTGGGTGTCTTCCTGCGCATTGTACCGGTATAGGTGGTCGGTATAAAGATTGTGGCTGGTAAAACCCAGTCCTGCCGCCAGGCTGAAGTTGCTGCGGCCAATTGGCCTGTCCTGCAAGGCTTCAATGCTGACGCCACGCTGGAAGGCCTTGAGGTCCATCTCATCCGGTGTGTTTTGCCACACATCCGTAAAAACGGTCACCATAAACCGGTCGTTGGGATGCATGCGCGGGGGCAAAAAAACGTTTGCCCCTTGATCACCATCCTGGCTGTCCTGCCATTCTTCCAGGTTGATCGTGAAAGGGTCGCCGGATTGCGTATCAGGTGATTCAAAAGCCTTTGCCGTAAGGGAGGTTAGAATCAGGATGAGTGCGGGAATGAAAAGGGTTTTGTGCATAAAGAATGTGTTTTTCTGGATTTCGACGTGTTAAAGGGCTAAAAGGCGAAAGTTCATAAAATCTTTCCTCGTAAAGGTATACATTTCGCGGCAATGGTTTGTTCAGCCAATGGCATTCTAACTGGTGTGTGGTTTATAAACGTGTATGTCCGGTGCAATATTTGCCGTGCTTCAATCCCATTGGCATAATGCTGACTGCCGGTCTTCACAATGCCGGTCCGTCAGTCTGCAGGCAAACCGCGATGTTGGGGTCGTGTCAGTGCTGCTGTGGCGGTTCAATCGCAGCGATGCGGAAAAAGATCAAGCCCCGGGCCGGCCAGAGCAGCGCTGACATCACATTAGAAGTCCATGTACTTTTCAAATGAGGCCCAGTAGGGCATCGACACCTTCATCTTTCTGCCGGTTTGCAGCACCTTTTCGAACTGGCTCTTTTTCTCCGCTTCGCCGTATTTCATATGCGTGTCCATCGCTGCCTGCATTTCATCACCCATGTTGGCGGCAATCATCCGGGTGAGTAAGAACTGGGGCAGGATAAACCGGTTGAAGGGGAACAGCTCGGCCTTGCCGGCACCCCTTTTCCGGCAAACCTTCTGGCCTTCTTTCAGTGCCAGGATGTATTGCTTCAGCAAGGTTTTATTGCCGGCCAGCAACCTGGCGCCACCTGCCTTGCTCAGCAAGCCGGGTGTGATGGCCGATACCAGGTAGCGTCCACACAGGTAGTCGCGCATCTTGTGATGGATTTTGGGCTGCATGCCGGCCTTTTTCAGCAGTTCAGCAAATTGGGTCGTCCGCTCACTCGCCTTGCCATCGGGCTCTCCGATGAGGGTGTGTCCCTTCCCGAAAAGGTAGGTGCTGATGCCGTTATCCAGGTGGCCGCCCATCACCATTTCCGGGTATCCCAGGAAGTATCTGCCTTTGGGAAGCAGTTTGTTGGCCAGCTGGAGCTCATCCCAGATGTTGCCGAGAAAAAGCAGGTCGGCTGTGCCCGAATGCTTGGCCACGTAGGGAATGGCGTCGTTCCACTGGTTGCTGCGTACGCTGACAATGATAAGGTCAAATGTTTGTTTGGGGTGCAGTTGGTCGATCACCTTGGGCCTGAACACGGTATTGCCGTGCTCCGATTGTCCGCCCCGCATGTCGCTGTAGGTGATCGCCTGACCGGAATTTGCATAACGCACCATGCGAAGCTTCCGCACGAAGAGGGTTACGTCAAAGCCGGCTTCCACCAACTGCCAGGCATAGGTGGTGCCTATCACGCCAGCACCGAAGATCAAAATTTTCATGTGTTTATAATTAATGTCAAAATGTCGAAATGTCAAAATGTCGAAATGTCGAAATACTCATCCTCAAGTGGGTATACGTCCTGTCGCGGACACTTCATCTTTTTGTGTGTTCAAAAGGACTACTATTGGCCATTGGCATTTGGCTTTCTTGCCAACAGCTAAAAGCCAATAGCCAATAACCAACTAAGTCTCTATGCCCCGTGAAAACGATCATTTCCTTGTGTATCAAAAATCATGACACGGGTGCTCTTCATACAAATTAAAAATCTCTTCAAAAATAAGAACACTTCCGCATATTTTGCATTATTTTTACGGATTATCCTGATCTGTGGGAGCATTTTTTTGACCCTATGTCTTATCAAACAGGAAAAACATACCTCGACACCCCGATTGAATACCTGAAAGGGGTTGGACCCAAGCGAGCCGAATTGCTGCGGGCCGAGGCCGACATCCACACGTTCGGCGACCTGATCACCTATTATCCCTTTCGGTATATCGACCGCAGCCGTTTCTACAAGATCCGCGAAGTGACTGCGGATATGCCTTATGTGCAAATCCGGGGAAAGATCTCCCACATCCAGCTGCACGGACGCCAACGAACGACCCGGATGACCGCCCGGCTGAGCGACGATACCGGCAGGATGGAGCTGGTTTGGTTCAGGGGGATTCAATGGCTGAAAGACCAGTTTAAGCCGGGTGTGGAATACATTGTGTTTGGGAAACCCAGTCCTTTTGGCGACGGTTTTTCCATCGCCCATCCGGAAGTGGAGCCGGTCACGCCTGGCGCCATCAACCAGGACTCAAAAATGCAACCAGTATACCCTTCCACCGAGAAACTGAAGTCGAGGAGCCTGGACAGCCGGGGGATCGGCAAGCTGCTCAAAACCCTGATCCCATCCGCAAAAAAACACATCCGGGAATCCCTGCCGGCCAGCGTGGTCGAACCCCTGGGCCTGATGCCCAAGGCTGAAGCCCTGGTGCACGTGCATTTTCCGGAAGATGCACTCAAGTTGCGAAAAGCCCGGGCCAGACTTAAGTTTGAGGAACTTTTTTACATTCAGCTCAACCTGCTGCGGCAAAAGCTGCTGCGCAACGAAAAGGCGACCGGGTATGTGTTCCCTGACATTGGTGAGCATTTCAACCGCTTTTATCACCAGCGCCTCACGTTCTCGCTCACCGGCGCACAGAAGCGTGTGCTGAAGGAGATCAGGGGAGACACCCTGTCGGGCAAGCAAATGAACCGTTTGCTGCAAGGCGACGTGGGCAGCGGCAAGACGGTGGTGGCCGTGATGAGTATGCTGATGGCGCTGGATAACGGCTTCCAGGCTTCCCTGATGGCGCCCACGGAGATCCTTGCCTTTCAGCATTACGAATCGGTGCGCTCGATGCTCGGGAGCCTGGGCATACGGGTCGGGTTGCTGACCGGCTCCACGAAGGCCGCGGAAAGAAAAGCCATTTTGCGGGAGCTGGCGGCGGGCGAGCTGCACATCCTGATTGGCACGCACGCCCTGATTGAAGACGTGGTGCAGTTCAACAAGCTGGGTATGGTGGTGATCGACGAACAGCACCGTTTTGGGGTGGCCCAGCGTGCCCGGCTGTGGAAAAAGAGCGAGGCGCTGCCGCACGTGCTGGTGATGACCGCCACGCCAATTCCGCGGACCCTGGCGATGACCTTGTATGGTGACCTGGATGTGTCGGTGATCGATGAACTGCCCCCCGGGCGCAAACCCATTAAAACCGTACATCAATACGACCGCAACCGGTTGAAGGTTTTTGGCTTCATTCGGGATCAGATCGGGAAGGGTCGCCAGGTGTACATTGTCTATCCCTTGATCAGGGAGTCGGAAAAGCTTGACCTGAAAGACCTTCAGGATGGATACGAGAGCATTGTGCGGGAGTTTCCGCCGCCGGACTATGCGGTAAGCATTGTCCACGGCAAGATGAAGCCAGCAGACAAGGATTATGAGATGCAGCGTTTTGTGGACGGACAGACCCACATCATGGTGGCGACCACCGTGATTGAGGTGGGCATTGATGTGCCGAATGCCTCTGTGATGGTGATCGAAAGTGCGGAGCGGTTTGGCCTGTCGCAGCTTCACCAGTTGCGCGGCAGGGTGGGCCGGGGCGCAGACCAGTCCTACTGCATCCTGATGTCGAAAGATGAACTAAGTGCCGATGCCCGCAAGCGATTGTCGGTGATGGTCTCGAGCAACGACGGCTTTCAAATTGCCGAAACGGACCTGCAGCTTCGCGGTCCGGGCGACCTGCAGGGTACCCAGCAAAGCGGCATCCTGGACCTGAAGATCGCTGACCTTACCGAGGATGAACCCATCCTGAAATATGCCCGGGATCAGGCCCGGCAGCTCCTAAAGAAGGATCCGGAGCTGACAGACAAGGCCCACGCGGTCGTGCGCCGCCGCCTGCAGGAACTATATCCCGATAAACTGTTCTGGGGCCGCATCAGCTAGCACACAACGGGAAACCTGATCGCCTGACAGGCAAAGATGCCGATCAGCCCCAGGGTAAGGATCCCCATGCGCTTTTATGTGTTTGCGTTTTTTCAACTAACAGGTTACCTGGTGTTTGTGTTTCATGCGGAATGCTCCTGGCTATTGGCTTTCTTGCCAATAGCTAATAGCTAATAGCTAATAGCCAAAAGCCAATAGCCAATAGCCAAAAGCCTGTTAAGGCTGAACGCCCCCCGTGACAATAATCATTCTCGTGTGTGTCAAAATATTGGCATGGCTAGTTTCATCCTGTTCAATGCAGCGCACCACAGGTTCGGCGCTCACGGTGCAATCAAGAAAGGAAGGGCCATAAATGAGAAGCCGCTCCTGGAAAATCCAGGAACGGCTATCTCGGGTTGGGGTTGGGGGTAATCTATGTTAAGGTTTGCTTAGTTAAGCCTGAATCGGATGGGCATGTTAAACTGCACCCTCACCGGCTGGCCTCTCTGGCGGCCTGGCTCCCAGCGGGGCATCATCTGCACGACCCTGACGGCTTCTTCGTCGCATCCACCTCCGATCCCACGCAATACGCGGACATCGGTTACGCTGCCGTCGGTCTCCACTACGAAGGTGACAAAGACTGTACCCTGGATGCCAGCTTCGCGTGCCATGGTCGGATAACGGAGGTTGTCCTCAAGAAACCTTTGCCGGGCTTCCTCACCACCGGGGAACTCCGGCTGGTCTTCCACCACCGTAAAGATCACATCATCCTCCACTTCCTCTTCTTCTTCAATCTCGATGGGGGTAAACTCCTGTACTTCGGT
>PUPG01000090.1 GCA_003553005.1 Bacteroidales bacterium | reverse complement strand
TCGGGTGGTGCGCTGAGGTTATGATGGTTGAACACCAGGTGTTGTCCGCCGGCCAGCGCAGCGCCGTTATTGGTGCCACCCCTGAAGACTTCGGTATGTGGACCGCCGTCGGCCGAAATGCTGAAAATGGATTTCTTGGCCCGGTCCTCGGCAATGAAATAGATGGTGCTTCCGGCTTCCGACCAAAACCACTGTTCGGTGCTTAAGTCAATATCGTTGGTTAGTTCGGTAACCGATCCGTCGCTGGTGTCATAGAGTACCATCACGACGCGGTCGGCGTAAAAGTGGTAGATCGACTGGCGGCCATAGAGGATATACTGGCCATCCGGACTGTAGACCGGGTTCAGGTCGTTGGCCGGATTATCTGCCGTGATATTGGTAAGCTGGCCACTGCCGTCGGTGGGAACAAGGTAGATCGCATGGTTGGTGCGTTCATAAGGAGGCTGTGTGGAGTTTTTGCTTACCGCGATGGTTTCCCCATCGGGCGAGATGTCATAAGACACACCGCCCATCAGTCCGAAGAAGTTGCCATTCTCAGGCATGAGGTCGGTTACCTCTTTGCTTTCCAAATCAATGGTGAAAAGGCGGGATACATAGCCGTCAGTCAGCCAGCGATCCCAATAGCGGTACATGTTATTCTCCGTGACCTTGGCCGTCACCTTGCACGCTTCCATCTCTTCTTGTAACTCGCGCTGCTTGTCCCAGTCGCCGTCATATTCGGGCAGGATGTCAGCGGCAAAGGCGATGCGCTGTCCGTCCGGAAACCACTTCAGTCCGTAGACGCCCACTGGCAAATCGGTAATTTTCTGTGCCTCGCCACCCTTCTCCAGGTCGAGGATGTAGACCTGTCCGGGACCGTCGTGTCTGCCCGAGACAAAGGCGAGGCGGTTGCCGTCAGGACTCCAGGCCGGACCGCTGTCCCTGTCACTGAAGGTGATCTGGCGATTTTCGCCGGTCTGGTTGTTTAGCAAATGAAGGTTCGTGGCGGAAGTGTTGCCTTCCACATCGTATTCCGTTACCGGAAAGACAGCCCATTGTCCATCGGGCGATGACACCGGATTTCCGGGGCGGGCCATCTCCCACATGGTTTCCGGATCCAGGGGTTGCTGCTCCTGGGCTGCAAGTGTCCCAAGACCAATTACAAATAAAACGCTTAATAAGGCATGTGGTATCTTCATGTTTTTGTATTTTGGTGAATAGCAAAACACAAAGAAACAAAAAATTTCTACTTTTGCATCTGTTTAAATCCATTTGCATATGATCCTTGTCACAGGCGGTACAGGTTTAGTGGGCTCTCACTTGCTCTATGAACTGGCAATGCGCGGACGCCGTGTGCGTGCACTGAAGCGTGATGGCAGCAACACGGACCTGATCAGGCGGCTCTTTCATTGGTACAACCCGGATCAGGGCGAAGATCTTTTTGAAGACATCCAATGGGTGGAAGGCGATCTGAATGACCTTGTGAGCCTGCAAGAGGCCATGCAGGGAGTAAAGCAGATCTATCACTGTGCAGCCATGGTTTCCTTTCTTCCGGAGGATCGGGAGCTGATGAAGAAAATCAATGTGGAAGGGACGGCCAACCTGGTGAACGTGGCCATGATGAACGACATCGAAAAGTTTTGCCACTGCAGCTCTGTGGCTGCGCTTGGAAGTCCGCAGAAAGGCCGGGCAGTGGATGAAAATCTGACCTGGAAGGCTTCAAAAAAGAATTCCTGGTACGCCATCACCAAATATGGCTCAGAAAGAGAAGTATGGCGTGCTTCAGAGGAAGGACTTCCGGTGGTCATTGTCAACCCGACGGTGGTGATCGGTCCGGGTGACCCCGCCCGTTCCAGTGCACAATTGTACCAATCGGTAAAGAACGGCATGAAGTTTTATACTTCAGGGGTTACTGGTTTCGTGGATGCCCGTGATGTGGCTTCCGTGATGGTTGACTTGCAGGAATCCAACATTGTTAATGAACGTTTCGTGCTAACCAGCGAAAACTTATCCTATAGGGAGTTATTCACCCTTTTTGCCCATTATTCCGGCGCCAAACCACCAAAATACCGTGCTGGACGCTTCCTTAGTGAGATGGCCTGGCGCCTGGAGCTTTCCAGGAGTTTTGTCACCGGGCAAAAACCGCTGCTCTCCAAAGAAACGGCCCGGAATGCCAACATCAGGCGGTATTTTTCCAATGAAAAGATCAAAAAGGCCCTTAACGTGGAGTTCAGATCCATAGAGGATGCCGCAAAAAACACCTCACAATTCTTCAATAAATCCCCCGTCTACCTCTCCCCGGATTTTCGGATGCCGTCGTAGGGACAAAAGGACAAAAGGACAAAAGGACAAAAAGACAAAATGTCTAAAGGGCAAAAAGTCGAAAGGTCTAAAAGTCCGGGTCTGCGGTACCTTGTGCCTTTAACCCAATAACTCCTCAACCTCAACCTTAACCTCAACCTTAAACTTTGTTTATTTACTGCCTACTTCTTACTACACTGGCGAGCAATAATCCATTGGGAGATCATATAGAGGATAAACAGTGCGGACAGGAAAGTGGCAAACTGTCCGAGGTAGTTGCCGCTTCGGGCGAAAAAGGTCAGGCTAAGGTTCTTGTTGATGTCGGCCGCGATGGCGGTGGACTCCCACCAGGCTGTTTGCTTAATGGTTTCCCCACGTTGGTTTATGAATGCGGAGATGCCCGTGCTTGCTGAGCGGGCGACACTTCGTCGCGTTTCGATGGCCCGCAGGCGTGCGTATTGATTATGCTGCCGGTAGCCCGGGGTATCTTGCCACCATCCGTCGTTGGTCATGATGAACAGCATGGAAGCACCCTGAAGCGTGAACTCCCGCATATAGTCGCCATAGATGGACTCATAGCATATCGACGGGGCAACCCTGATCTGTTCCGGGGAGGTCATCACCTCCGGACGGTCGCTCGTGCCAAGGCTTCCGGCAATGCCGCCAAAGCGGTCTACCAGGCGCCCCAGTGGCCGGAGCAGGGTGAAATAAGGCATCCTTTCAATGCCAGGAACGAGTTTGTACTTGTAATGGTACTGCAGTTCCTCGCCCGGAGGGATCATTACGGCCGCATTAAACACGTCATAAAACCTGTTTTGCTGCTGGTGAAGCCGCGCGCTGGCTGGGATGGCATCTCCATCATCATAAAAGGCATACACGAAACTTCCCAGGAGCCAGGTCACGCCCGGATTATCCTCCTGGTGCTCCCGGATTCGCCGGATCGTATAATGTGCCTCCGCTTCGTGCCGCCAAATGCCACGTGGATTGGCACCTTCCGGGGTGACGACAAAGCGGGTGGATGGATTGATCTTTTCATCAGCCAGGGCGATCATTTGGTCCACCCGTTTGGCGACCTCCTGCTGACTCACAGCCGGATCATAAGGATCCTGGGCAGGTTGAACGACCACAACGTGGGCCGGACTGGCATCTTCTTCATAATTCAGCCAGGAATAAAAGGAAAACAAGGCGGGAAGCACGAACAGGCTGAGCGCCATTACCGCATTCCCCCTGGCTTTGCGGATCTCAAAACGGCCTTTTCGCATTTGCTTGAGCGCGAGAAATAGCAAGATGTTGATTGCCAGGATCCACAGGGCACCCCCTGCAGTTCCGGTAAAGGCATACCATTGCACCCAGGCGGGGTAACCGGCAAATACATTGCCGAGGTCCAACCAACTCCAGCTTAACTCCCAGCGGCCATGCAGGAATTCAAAAGCCAACCAGAACATGACCAGCGATAAGGGTCCCTGGCGGGAGGGTAGGATTCTTCGGCTCAGGTGCATTAGTAGCCAGGGTAGCGTCATGAAGAGGGAGTTCAGGATCACTGCGGCGATCATGCCGGGCAAGGTGGCATGCATGATCCACCAGGTAGTGAACAGGTTGAATATCAGAAAGCTCAACCAGGCGTGGCCAAAAAAAACACGCGCCCTGACTTTGTATTTCAGGCTGTTGATGTCGTCTTCCAAAAACAACAAGGGAATAAAGGCAAAAAAGATCAGGAAGGGAAAGCCCCGCGCCGGCCAGCTTAACACCAGCAGCAAGCCAGTCAGGATGCTGAATAAGTATTTGCGCGTAAGGAATTTATATATAAACATGGTTACAAAATGTCAAAATGTCAAAAAGTCGAAAGGTCAAAAGGTCTCGCCAGGTCTACCTCGAATCAACCAGCACGTTTGGATTCATTTTATAAAACCTTCATCCCAAAGAATTGACGCACAGGGAAATGATTATCTCATGCAGGTTTGGCTTCGCCGAGCTCGCAAGTGCTCGGTTCATCTGACCGAAATTAAAAACCATAAACAGATGAAACGAGCCATGCCAATATATTGACAAATACGAGAATGATTATGTCATGGCGAATTCCATGTGACCGAAATATAAAAATTATAAACTGATGAAAAGAATAATTTCCATAAAAAAGTAATCAAAGGTAACACAAATCGTTTTAAACGGCGTTTAAAACAATGGAAAATCTTATCTTTGCAAAAAACAGTACGCCATGGCTAAAAGCAGAAATACCGAACAGAAGATTTTTGATGCCGCTACCGAATTATTTTTGGAAAAGGGGGTGGATCGTACCAGCGTCCGTGAAATTGCCACCAGGGCCGGGATCAATCTGGCGCTCATGAATTATTATTTCAGAAGCAAGGAAAACCTGTTCGATGCCATTTTCACCCAGTTGGTGAAGAAGAATTCGGAGGAGCTGATCCGGATCCTGGATAGCGCCCTGGAATTGGAAGAAAAGGTCAGGCAGTATGTGTATGTGTATATTGACATGCTTTCGGAGAATCCATTGCTGGTGTCTTTTGTGATGGCGATCCTGCACCGCAGCCGTGAACGGATCACCGAGATGAAGGCCATCAGCAGCCTTTATGCCACCGATCAATTCACCAAGCAACTGATCGATGAAGCAAAAAAAGGGAATATCCGGCGAACGGACCCCACGCACTTTTTTGTGGATATGCTGTCGCTGATCGCCTTTCCCTTTGCCATTAAGATGCTGGTGATGGACAAAAACAATTTTACTGAAGAGGAGTTCATGGCATTCATCCAGGAAAGGAAAAAGCGTGTGCCAGAGATGCTTATCGACAGCCTTCGTCCCCGGTAGTGTTCCGGATGTTATCCATCAACTTTTCGTATTTGACCCTGCCCATTGGAGAGGCCGTTTTCCTGATTTCCCGGTTGTAGTCTTCTTTGGTCATGCCACACCAGTCGTCATCGTCCCAGGTGATCACTGGCCGTAGCGCTTTCAGTTCCGGGTGCCGGTGTGGTGTGGCGTGGCGGTTATGCGGACAAACCTCCTGGCAGATGTCGCATCCAAATATCCAGCCCCGGCATTTTTTACGCAGAGGTTCGGGAATGGGGTCTTTTAATTCGATGGTAAGATAAGAGATGCATTTCCCGGCGTCGAGCTTTCCCGGTTCGATGATGGCTCCCGTGGGGCAGGCGTCGATGCATCGCGTGCATTTGCCGCATAGGTCTTTTTCAAAAGGCGGATCTGCTTCAAGCGCGACGTTGGTGATCATTTCGCCCAGGAAAAAATAGCTTCCCTGCCGGGGAATGATGAAGCAGGTGTTCTTTCCTGTTCCACCCAGTCCGGCTTCCTCCGCCCACGAGCGTTCGAGTACCGGTGCCGAATCTGTAAAAACCCGGTATTGATGCGGTCCTGCAATGCTTTCCAGGTGGTCTGCCAGGATTTGCAATTTGTCTTTGATGATGAAGTGGTAATCCTTGCCAAAGGCATAGCGTGAAATCCTGCATTTTGTGCCGGGCGGTTGCTGTGCTGCAGGATAATAATTGAGGGCAAGGGAAATCACCGACAGCGCACCGGGGACCAGCAATCCGGGATCCAACCTTTTGTCGAAGTGATTGGCCATATAAGCCATCTTGCCCTGATGCCCGGCTCTCAGCCATTCGCGCAAAAAGCCCTCCCGGTGTGTTAAGCGCCTCGTCTGCGCCACACCGCAGGCCGCAAACCCCAGCTCCAGGGCCTTCGCCTTCAACGCCTTTGTTATTGTTTTCCTGTCACTCAACCTCAAACCTCTTTAACCCCATAACCCCATAACCCCTTAACCCAGTAACTCACCACATTACCAGGATCAAACACATAATCCTCAGGCAACTTCAAACCCCAAACCTCAAACC
>PUPG01000067.1 GCA_003553005.1 Bacteroidales bacterium | reverse complement strand
TTCGCATTTGGCATGGTACAGGATGTACACGCCCAGGCAAGTGCGAGCGTAAGTTATACCATTGTTGTATCAGAAGATATGCTGGCCGGACGGGGTGGCGATCAGGGAATGGATTTGACCCGGGTAGCACCTGAAAACAGGGAACAGGCTCCGCAATCATCTGTATCCGTAAGCTTTTCATCTGATCAGCACGGACAGGCGCATGTATTTGAAACAGAAATGTCACCCGAGCAAGCGCCAGCTATCGCCGGAATGTTAGAAGATGGAATCACCCCGGCACCTATTGGACAAGAAACGGCAGATGTAAAATCCGAGCGCATTGAAGAAGAAGAAGGAGAATACCTGGTGGTGATGGAGTTTAACTAATCCACAGCGCGTGTAAGCTATTTTCATAAAGTAATTTGGATAACCACAAGCTCCGGCTTGTGGTTTTTTTATGGCCTCCCGAATCAGCTTTCTTCCTTCTTGTGAATTGCATAGTTTCGCCATTTTTCCAGGACGGTTTGCATATCTTCAGCCAGCGGCGCATCAAAATGCATGTATTTTCCGGTCACGGGGTGCGTAAACCCGAGGGTTTTGGCATGCAGCGCATGGCGGGGCAACAGCGAAAAGCAGTTTCTGACGAACTGCTTGTATTTCGTGAAGGTCGTTCCTTTTAAAATCCTGTCGCCGCCATAAGTGGCGTCATTGAACAAGGGATGCTTAATGTATTTGAAGTGCGCCCTGATCTGGTGCGTGCGCCCGGTTTCGAGCTTGCATTCCACCAGGCTGACGTAGCCGAAACGCTCCAATACCTTAAAATGGGTTACTGCCGGTTTTCCATAGGCCCCATCCGGAAACACATCCATCACCTTCCTGTTTTTCAGACTGCGGCCAATATGGCCCGTGATGGTGCCTTCATCCTCCTCGAAATCTCCCCAAACCAAAGCGTGGTAGATCCGGTCAATGTTGCGGTCGAAAAACGCCTTGGCCAGCCTGGTCTGTACCATTTCAGTCTTGGCCACCAGCAGCAGTCCGGAGGTGTCTTTGTCGATGCGGTGCACCAGGCCTGGTTTTACCGGCTCGTCCTTCTGCACCGGCAAGTTCTCAAAATGATACACCAATGCATTCACCAGGGTGCCGGTATAGTTCCCATAACCCGGGTGCACGACCATGCCGGCCTCCTTGTTGATGATGATCAGGTGGTCGTCCTCATAAATGACCTGAATAGGAATGTTTTCGGGGATGAGCTCAATTTCCCGTGGCGGATGTGCCATCACGATGCTGATCTCATCCAGGGGCTTTACCTTGTAGTTGGGTTTGACGGGCTCACCATTGACCAGGATGTTTCCTGCCCTGGCGGTATTCTGGATCTTGTTGCGGCTGATGCCCTCTGTCCTGGCCTGTACAAACTTGTCGATGCGCATCAGTCCCTGCCCCTTGTCTGCGACAAACCGGTGATGTTCATACATCTCCTGGTTTTCACTTTCGTCTTGCGGCTCTGGCGCCGCCGGGTCTGCTTCCTGGTATGTGTCTTCTGTTGCCATTTACTCAAGTTGTCGCAATATTATCGTGCAATGATCAGTCGCAGGGTCTGGTGCCGCCCTTTTTTCGGGTTGCTCACACGCATCATATATACCCCGTTCTGAAGGTCCGAAATGCGGATGGTTTCGCTGTAGGGTTTCTCCTGGATGAGGCGTCCCTGGATGTCAAACAAGCGGATGGTGGCATCCTGCAGGTCAGGGGAGCCATCCAGAGCCTCAACCTGCAAATCATTGCCCGATGCAGGGTTGGGATAGATGTGTACCCACGCTTCCTGCTGGCTGCCGGGTTCTGTGATTCCCGTCGGGAAATCCCTTTTCATTACCGGACGAATCATCAGGGCGCCTTCCATTTGAGACTCCAGCCAACCGCTTCCGGAATCATAAAACAGCCGGTGCTGCACATTGTTGTTTTTGTCGAAACCGACCACGATGGCATTGCGTAAATCCACCGTGCCGATCTGCCTGAAGCCCACATAGAAGTCGCCTTCCACCAATACCGGGTTTTCCAGCTGGTAACTGGTAAACTCCCTGCGGTCGTCTTCTTCCGGGATGAACAACTCCTCCGACTGATAAAGTACATTTTCCGGGTCCAGGCTGTCCCAGATGAATATTTCGTACATCTGCTGCACATCCTGGTTGTTGATGGTTTCCATCAGGAAGATCTCCACGGATTGAATGGTGTCGGCATGGGCGGCGTGAAACTGCAGGGCCCTGCCCGGATCGCCTCCCTTGGTCAGGTGAATGAGTTCCGGCTTGCCATCGTCATACGCAAAGTAGTCGGCAAAGTGCTGATCATACCTCAGGGTGTCGTTGCGGGGAAAGTCGTCACCGTCTGCGCCCAGACGCAGCTTGTGCTTGATCCGGAAATGCCTTTCGTCGGCCGGTGCCGTCGGCAACGGATTGGCCAGCACAATGGGGTTTGCGTGCGGGGCATAATCCTGGTAGCCCTCCATCAGAAACGGGTCGATCACCCAGGTTCCGCCTGAATAGGTTCTGATGGTGCTGCCTGTTTCATCCTGGATGATGTATTTGTAGTCATAGTTGTAAGATGCTCCGTCCAGGTTGGCGATGGACACCTGGAAGTTTGACCGAAGCACGGCTTGCGGATCCGCAATGTATTGCGACCAGGGCATGGCCGTCAGGTCCTGCAGCATGGACTGCGGGGCAGAGACGAAGGCAATGTCGTGGTAGGTAGAATCCAGGCTGCTGCGGTTGGCGTCGAGATACACATAGTCGATGTTCCAGATATTGCCCGTCCCGGAGTAGTTGGGAATGGTTACGCCAGGGGCAAAAGAGGCGAAGTTCCTGAAACGGAAACTGAACGCGTCGTGGAAATATTTTTCCTCTGCGATTGGGATGACGACACGCTTAAAATAGGGGAAGGTATCCTGGGCAAAGCTTTGCAGGGATTCGCCCATTGCGGACCAAACACTTTGCCACTGATTTTCTTCATCGTCTTCATCATTGTCTTTCGCTGGCTGACCATTTTCGGGCGGCAGGCGGAATTGCAAGACCAGCGAATCGTTGCTTGCGGGTGGTGCACCCCGGCCCTGGGGCTGGTAGTAAAAGGTCAGCAGCAGGGAGTCTTCCGGACTATGGTCTTGCAGGGAGATCGTCCGGGAGGTAAGGTGGTCTGCCACAAAGGGGATGTTGTCGATGGTGGCGTGGTCATAAATTTCTCCTTCGGCGTTCAGGATGTCGAAGGTAGCCACGCCATAGGTTTTGGGATGCACCCCAAAGCCCTTGTTGATGAATACATCCTGGTCGATCCACTTCAGCGGATCGGGGTAGGGCCCCGTATTGGTAAAGTCATCCCAGAAGGGCAAGCCCGGGAATTGATCCCGCGGAGAGACCTTTGTCCGCTCCTTCGCCAGTCTTTCTTCGGATTTATCCGGGTTCTGGTGAACCGGAAGCAGGACTTCCTGTGCATCGACATGGGTCATCCCCAAAAACAAGATCAGCAACCAAGTGATTTTGTGGGTCATGCGGTATTGTGGATTAAAATTCATTTTGCTCCGGGGTGTCTGCGTCCGGGATGTCTAAGTCAAGGCTGTCGGCGTCCGGGAGGTCTGTTTCTTCATACCACACATCGATGCTTTCGCCTTTGGGGATGATCATGCCTTCCTGGTATTCCGGCTCCTGGCGGTAAACCCTTGCGCGGTCGCCTTCAGCGCCTTCTTCAAACACCTCCATCCCGATTTCCAGCTCCAGTTGTTGCAGGGTGTCTTCTACCTCCTGCGGATTCATTCCAAGGAGGTCAGGCATCGGAACAGACAGCAGTTCTTCCAGGTATTCTTCAAAGTCAAACTCATCTGTTGAACGGAAAAAGAGGTCCACATGGCTTCCCGCTTCCAGGTATTGGGTTTCCTCCAGCGGATCGGGTTCCTGGAGGTATACCTTCAGGTTTTCCTCCGTTTCGTCCAGGTTCACTGCCTCTCCCAGGTTGAGTCCGGAGCGGTTCAGCGTGCGCACTGCCTCATCGCGGTGCATGCCAATGACCAGGGGAACCATCGTGATGTTTTCACCCAGCCCTTCGCCCAGCACCAGGTCGATGGCTGTGCCTTTCTCTACCGGCGTGCCAGCTTCAATCTGGCCATCTTCAAATAGCTGTTTGAGCACGGCATCCCGTGCAATGTCCGGCTGGTAGCTAAGCTGTCCCACCTCCAATCCGTGGGTTTCGAGAATGGTGATGGCTTGTCTCCGGGAGAGGTCAGTGAGATCTGGCATTTCTACCATCTCGGGCAGTACGGCGATCTTGGTGAGGTAAATGGTGCGGTTGCGTTTGACCTCTGTGCCGGGTGCCGGGTTGTGCCAGGCAACGGTGCCTGGTTCGCTCTCCTGGTCGTAGATGGAGTCGTTGACCACATGGCGCAGGTGATGCGATTCAAGCATTTCCCTGGCTTCCGCCAGCGGGCGACCTTCCAGGTCGGGAACGCTGATCATTCTTCCGTGCAGCGTATACAGGTCGAGTAGCTTGAGCGAGCCCCAGATAATGGCTACACCAAGAGCGGCTGCGATCACCAGTTGTCGCAAAAAATGGCGGCTGAATAAATATTGCCATATGGTCATCTGTCTGTCGTTTAATCCCTTTTTATCCCATACACCAGGGTGTGCGCTGCTTCAGGTCCAGGCTGGCCGGCAAGGTTTGGCGTGCGGGTAATTTCTGCATCAGCAAAAATAATATAAAATCGTGACCTGACTGGCATAAGCTCATTTGTGTAGCCAGTGGCTTTCTGCCCCGCACATCTGCACTGAACCCAAAACAAGAAGCATACAAGTAAGGAACGCCAGAAAAACGTTTTTATGTTAATCCGCCATGAAACCTCCATGCCAAAAAATTGACACACAGGAGAAATGATTATAGTCACTGGAGCTTTTGGACTAACAGGCTATTAGCTATTAGCTATTGGCAAGAAAGCCAAAAGCCAATAGCCAATTGCATTTCGCATGAAAACGCAAACACGACATAACCAGTTAGGTGAAAATAAAACAAACAGATAAAATTAACGGGTATTTCTTTTATATTTGTTTTGTTTGCGACGCGGGTGGCGGGTTGATCCCAATCATTCGGGACAAGATGATGCGTGATTACTGAAATCATAGGTATGGAAAAGAAAAACATTGCACTGGTTGCTGGGGGTGATTCCGGGGAATATGTGATATCCATGGCCAGTGCAGAAATGATCAGCGAAAACCTGGATCCTTCGCGATACGAGGTGTATATCATTGTGATCCGGGACAGGAGGTGGGTTTGGAAGCAAGCGGATGGCCGTGAGTCGGAGGTGGACAAAAACGATTTTACCGTCCGGGATGCCGGTCAGCAAGTGCACTTCGACTGTGCCTTCATCACGATTCATGGTCCGCCCGGCGAAGATGGCAGGCTGCAGGGGTATTTCGACTTGCTGAACATTCCCTATACCACGGCAGGTACCCTGGCCGCTGCGCTCACGTTCAACAAATACTATTGCAACCAGGTGGTGGCCCACCTGGGCTTCCCGGTGGCACGTTCTGTCAGGCTGCTGCGCGGACAATCTTATTCGCCTGGTGAAGTATTGCGGCAGGTCACCCTTCCTGTTTTTGTCAAACCCAATGAAGGCGGCTCAAGCCTTGGGATGTCGCGCGTGACCGAGCCTGGACAGCTCCCGGAAGCCATTGCACTGGCCTTTGCACACGACGATGAAGTGCTGGTGGAAGAATACCTGGCCGGAACGGAGCTTACCTGCGGGGTGTTTACCTGGCAGGGTAAGGTCCGCGCACTGCCTGTAACCGAGATTGTGAGCAAGACCCCCGCGGCCTTTTTTGATTATGCCGCCAAATATACGCCCGGGGCTGCCGATGAGATCACCCCGGCAAGGATTTCCGATGCCCTTACCTCCAAGGTAAAGGAACAGGCCGTGCGCATATACCAGGCATTGGGAATGAAGGGGCTTACCCGCTTCGACTTCATTTACAGTGGAGAAGTGCTTTACTTTCTGGAGGTGAATGTGACGCCTGGCATGACGGAAACCAGCATCGTGCCGCAGCAGGCAGAAGTCGAGGGCATCACCAATCCCGAATTGTTCACGATGCTGATCGAAGAGGCTTTGGCGGGCCGCTGATGTAACGTCAATGCGCCTGCAAGAAAGCAGCCAGCCTCGCCATGGCTTGCTT
>PUPG01000186.1 GCA_003553005.1 Bacteroidales bacterium | reverse complement strand
CAACAGGCAAAAAGCAATGATCAGGGGAAGAAAAAAGGTTCGCATAAGATTCTGCTTTAATTCCGGGTTAATGATTAATCAATTTGGTGCTTATTCTTGCTATCTGCTATAGTTTGGAGCTTCGCTGGTGATTGTCACATCGTGCACATGGCTTTCCCTGACCCCTGAGTTGGTGATCCTGGTAAACCTGGCTTCCTGCAGCTTCTCAATGTTTGCAGCACCACAATATCCCATGCCAGCCCGCAGGCCACCGACCATTTGGTGCACCACCTCCGACAAAGTGCCTTTGTATGGCACCCTGCCTACGATGCCTTCGGGAACAAGTTTTTTGATGTCGTCTTCCACGTCCTGGAAGTATCGGTCTTTGGAGCCTTGCTGCATGGCTTCGATGCTGCCCATGCCGCGATACGTTTTATATTTCCGGCCTTCGTAGATCACAGTCTCGCCAGGGGATTCCTCCACACCTGCAAACATGGACCCTGCCATGACTGTTGACGCCCCGGCGGCAATGGCTTTGACCATATCGCCGGTGTAGCGGATGCCGCCATCGGCAATGACCGGAATGCCAGAATCTTTGAGCATTGTGGCCACGTCATAAACGGCACTTAACTGGGGGACACCCACACCGGCTACAATGCGTGTTGTGCAGATGCTTCCGGGGCCAATGCCCACTTTTACCCCATCCACGCCTGCCTTCATCAGATCACCAGCAGCTTCGGCCGTAGCGATGTTCCCTGCCACGATGTCCAGGTCCGGGTAAACGGCCTTGATTGCCTTCACCATGTCCAATACACCACGGCTATGTCCGTGCGCAGTGTCTACCACCACGGCATCCACCCCTTCCCTGACCAGGGCCTGCACCCTGTCCATTGTGTCTGGCGTGACGCCTACTGCAGCAGCTACCCTGAGCCGGCCCCGCTTGTCTTTACAGGCATTGGGACGTTCTTTGATTTTGATGATGTCACGGTAGGTGATCAGCCCAACCAGGTGGTAATCATCATCCACCACAGGCAATTTTTCAATCTTGTGCTCCTGCAAAATTTCTTCAGCCACCTCAAAATCAATAAATTCGCGTGTAGTGATCAGGTTATCGCGTGTCATCACATGCTCAACAGGCCGGTTGTGGTCTTTTTCAAAACGCAGGTCGCGATTGGTCACAATGCCGACCAGCTTGTTGGCATCACTAACCACCGGAATCCCGCCAATCTTGTTTTCCCGCATGATTTCCAGGGCATCGCTGATCAGTGCATCTTCGTGCAGGGTGATCGGATCGATGATCATCCCATTTTCGGAGCGCTTTACCTTACGGACCTTTAACGCCTGGTCCGCTATGGTCATGTTTTTGTGGAGCACCCCAATCCCGCCTTCCTGGGCAATGGAAATGGCCATCCTGGATTCGGTGACCGTATCCATGGCCGCCGATACCACGGGGATCTTCAACTGAATGTTGCGTGAAAACCAGGTGCGTGTATCCACATTGCGCGGCAACACCTCTGAATAAGCGGGCACCAAAAGCACATCATCATAGGTGAGCGCTTCACCGGTAAATTTGTCTTGGTAGGAATGCATGGCCAGGTGGGTTAATTTTAATCTGCGAAAATAGGAAAAATATGCCAAATTTTTTTGTTAAAAAACCAAAAGCGCATTTGGGATTTGGATGTGGTATCTTTTGTGCTTTGTTTAGCATAAGGTATGGCCCGGGGCACCTCTTTCGCAGGATTTTGGGGATGGACTTGCCTGGTTAATGCGGGCGGCCGGCGATCACTTCCATCATGTCGTCTTCACGAAGATAGAGCGAGGCGCATTCCATGATCTCTTCTGCGGTAATTGTCTTCAGGGTATCCAGGTATTCATCGTGGTGCGAATGGTCGAGTCCAAACACCAGCAGCTCTTTGAACCGCTCACTCTGAGCCAGCGGACCATCAAAAGACCGGAGGAAACTCCCCGATAAATAACTTTTGAGCGAGGTCAGTTCTTCTTCTCCGGCAGGAAGCGTACGCAGATTTTTCAACTCCTTGTAAATCTCCCCGAGTGCAGCGCCGGTAACCTCCGTGCCTGTCTGCGTGGCAATAAAAAAATATCCGCTCCGAACCAGGGATATCAGGTTGGAACTGATCCCATAGGTATACCCCTTATCCTGGCGCACATTCTGCATCAGCCGTGAACCAAAATATCCACCCAACAGGGCATTGGTGATTTTCAGCCGGTGATATGCCGGATGGGTCCGGTTAAACAGTTGCTTGCCTACCCTGATGGCCGACTGCAAGGCATCCGGAACTTCCAGGTGAACTTTTCTGCGGCCAGGGCTGAGTGCCTTCACATCCGCCTTTTCACCGGAGAGTGTTTGCGCTGTTTTCAGGTCACCAAAAGTCTTGTCAAGCAAGGATTGCATGTTGCCGGGGATGCACCCGGAAACCAGGCAAAAAGCATTGCCCGGATCGAGGTGCTCACGGTGAAAGCGCTGCAGGTCTTCGCTGTCCAATGCGTCGAAATCCTCCACCCTGACCCGGTACCCATATGGATGTTGCTCGCCATAGATCAGCTCACCAAAATAGGTCCTTGCCAGGTGTTGCACCTTCTTTTGGTTAATGAGATGGATTTGTTGCTGATTGGTCAGAAAGGTGCGCACCTCCTCAGCGGGAAATACAGGATGCTGAATGATTTCCCGGAAAAGGTCAAGGGCCGGTTCCAGGTGTTTGTTGAGCACATACAAGGAAATGGACGAAAGGTCTTTCTGTGGGTCAGCTGCCAGGTGGGCACTGTAGTAGTCCAGCAGTTCGTTGATTTCTTCGCGCGAACGGCTCTGTGAACCGGCACGCAACAGGCGCATTGTCGAAAACGCTTCCAGGGGTTTTTGCTGATCGTGGCTGCCGGATAAAAACACCAGCTCGATCTTGACAAACTCTTCTGTGCCACCTGGAAGGAAATAGACAGGCATGCCATTGGCCAACTTTGATTTTTGAGTTTGGATATAGGGGATCTCGAACTGTGCTGAAGTTTTTGGGGCTTTTTTGCGATCGGGCATCGTAAATGATATTTTTGGTGCGGTATTCATCAGTAAAAGCTAAAAAACCTGTTTCAGCAGGCTGTTTTGAAGCATCTTAAGCTCCAGGATTTTTTAGGTAATGAAGTACGGAGGCATGCGCTCTCCGGAATATCTCCTTTGCCACACGTTGGAGTTCATCGGCCGTGACCCGTGCATAGGCTTCTGTTTGCCGGTTGTAGAGGTCTGCATCACCCTGCAATTCGTAGTAGGCCAAATTCATGGCCCGCGCAAGCAGGTTGCTTTCAGAAAAGGTCTGCGTAGCCTCCACCCTGTTTTTCACCTTTTGCAACTCCCGATCAGCCACCCTGTTGGCAATCAGATCCTGTGTTTCTTTCCAGAGCATGTCCTCCGCCTGGTCCATATCCACGCCATTATGCGGCTTCCCGGTGATCACCAGGAGCCCCGGATCCAGGTTTCCTGTGACGTAAGCGTTAAGTTCGCTAAAGATTTTCTGGTCGTGAACCAGCCGGGCAGAAAGCCTGGCGGATTCGCCATTAGCCAGGATATCGCTCAGCAGGTCCGTGGCATGAAAGTCGGGGTGTGTCCTTCCGCAAGTGTGAAAGACCATGTATAACTGGTTTTGGGGAACGTCCCGGTGCACGGTCTTTCGTTTTTCCTGTTTTTGTAAAGGTTCAGCAGGCAATTGCCGTTGATTGGGCGCACCGGACGGGATGTCGCCAAACCATTTCTCAGCCAGGGCATATACCTGCTGTGGGTCCACGTTTCCAGCCACGGCCAGCACCGCGTTGGCGGGGTGATAAAATTTCCGGAAAAAGGCTTTGACGTCCTGCAGCCTGGCCTCGCGAATGTGGTCGATGCTTTTGCCAATGGTCGCCCAGCGGTATGGATGAACGGTATACGCGAGGGGCCGCATCAGCAGCCAGGCATCACCATAAGGCTGATTCAAATAGGACTGCCGGTATTCCTCCACCACCACGTTCTTCTGGGTTTCCAGTTTTTGCTCTGAAAAATCGAGGCCATACATGCGGTCGGATTCCAGCCAGAAAGCCGTTTCCAGGTTGCGGGCAGGCAGACTCTGAAAGTAATTGGTGATGTCATTGGTGGTAAACGCATTGTTCTCTCCGCCAGCGTGTTGTAGTTCGTAATCAAAACGAGGCACATGCACGGAACCCTCAAACATCAGGTGTTCAAAAAGGTGAGCAAAGCCCGTCTTCTCAGGGGCTTCATCCCTGGCTCCCACATCGTACAACACATTCACAGCCGCCATCGGGGTGGTGTCATCCCGGTGCACCAGCACCCGCAACCCGTTTTCAAGAATCTTTCTTTCAAATGCGATCATGTAAAAAACGTTTTAGTCTGGATTACCTCCACTCGAAAATGTCATATTTGTCGCGTGGCCTGCGGTGATCGAGCCACTCAAAGTTACGTAGTTTACGGTCTTCGTCAGGCAGGTCTTCCGGTGGAAACAATGTGGCTTCGGGTTGCCTGACAAACTGGATGCCGGTCACCTCGGCACCATCCAGGAAGATGACGATGTTGGAAGACACGGCCTTATTGATGCCGGCCAGGGAGCCGTCGTCTTCCCGGACAAAAAAGATGGTCTCCCCGTTGCCATCCACATCCACCCGCCAGAGGGCATTGTCTCGAAAGTGCCCCTTCATGGAGCGGCCGCGCATCTGGTTGTAGCCAAGGGTGTCCTCTTCCGAAATGATAAAGGCCGCATCGTGCAAGTCGACCCACTTTACCTCATCTTCCGTGGTTTTGACTTCGATGCGCTCGGCAGTCAATTGATACATGTCGGACCACAACACCGGCTGATGATACATATAAATGGTTGAGTCTGCCATATGATACACGATGCTGTCGCTTAAACCCTGCAAGTCGCTGCGATAAAAGCGCGCCCGGTTGTAAGCAAAAACCTGCCTCTCCTCATTTTCTTCGATATACACGGATTTCAGGGTGTCGGCGTGCAGAAAAAGGCTGTCTTCATCGGCGATCATCGTGAGCATGGCCTCCCGGGTAACCACGGATAAGCCTTCGTTTTCGTAGTGTTCGGCAAAATGCCCGGTAATGATGACGTTTTCAATGCTATCCCGGATCATCACGTGGTTGATGGCTTTGCCATACCCCCTGTTTCGGTCGTAAAACACGGAATCCCCGGTCATGGATTGTTCCTCGTTGGTAAAAAACGCATCCCTGCTGAACCGGGCAATGTCATTGCGGGTATCGTACCAGCCATTGCGGCAGAATATGGTATTTTCCTCACTGACGATGGTGGTGGGACCAAAAAAATAGGCGATCTCGGTTTCCGTGTTATACATCATGGTATCGGTGTTCATGGTGTACTCCGGATTGATGAGCACCACTTCATCTTTAAAGAAAAACTCCTTCTCGTCGGCATAATAGAAGCCCCACAGACTAAGCAGCTCATTTTCCTTGTCCACGATGCGGCCGCCGTCAAAATAATTGGCCGTATTCTGATCCAGGTCGTATTCAAGATACTCCGTGTAGAGCGTCATGTCGGGCTCCACCATGCGCACATTGCCGGTCATCTCCACCCACCGCCGGTCGCCGTCATAGAACAGCTCATCGCCATAGATGGTCACGGTATCGCTAACTTCGATGATGATGTTGCTGAATGCGCGCAGACTGTTGTCCTGCGCATAGAGGTAAGCGCTGTCGCAGTACATTTTGGTATCCTCGTGGGTAAACACCACGTCATCGATCAATCGCCTGACATCCTCCCCGATCCGCCGGTCAAATTCAATCACGCCCGCTTCCCAGTCTATCGGGGTGCGTTCATCACCAGCGTAGAGTGAAACGCTCATCAACAGCAAAACAAGAAGGTATTGAGTTTTATTCACGACATCGCGGGTTTATACTGCAAAGGTAAACATGTTTTTCGTGGTTTTATTGCCACGTCCATGTTTACCCTTGCTTACGTCCCTGGTATGATGTCAGCACCAAATCAGTCACTTAAGTTGCTGATCTGTTCGCCGATCTTAATATTTTAAGCGGCATTGTTGCGCCAACACAGCAACAGGGACCAATTGCATTCAAAAAAAGCGATCACAGCCCGAATCAGTAATTCGGGTGATTTTCGCGGAATTTGACCCAGTAATCTTTAATGGTTGTCTTGATCTCCTTACGCAGCAGCAGGATACCCACCAGGTTGGGGATGGCCATCAGGGCGATGGTAATGTAGGAGATGGCCCAGATGATGGTGGTATCCGTGAATGATGCCAGGAAGAAGGCCAGCACGTATACCAT
>PUPG01000190.1 GCA_003553005.1 Bacteroidales bacterium | reverse complement strand
GCTCATGACATAAGATTAAGAACATGGACAAAATGCGATCCAGCCAATGACAAAAGAGGCTTTTTTTCATCCTCCCCGGACCATCAACTGTAAAGGCAAAATTATAAATTTATCTGCTCCCATCGTGATGGGGGTGATGAATATTACGCCAGACTCATTCTATGATGGGGGCAAGTACCGTAACCCCCTGGATGCCATTAAAAAGGCAGAGCAGTTCCTGGGTGAAGGCGCGGACATCCTTGACATGGGCGCTGCCTCGAGCCGCCCCGGGGCAGGGATCATCGATCCCGAAGAAGAGCAGGCCCGGCTGATGCCGGCACTTGACGCAGTGGTCAAACAGTTTCCCCAGGCCATCATCTCGATCGACACCTACCATGCCAGTACCGCCCGAAAAGCCATCGAGGCCGGTGGCCACCTCATCAACGACATTTCTGCAGGGGAAATCGACAAGCGCATGTTCGATACGGTGGCGGAGCTCCAGGTCCCCTACATCATGATGCACATGCAGGGCCGCCCCGACAACATGCAGCTGAAACCCGCCTATCGCCATCTCATCAAGGACATTGCCTTTTACTTCTCAGAAAAGATCCATGCACTGAAAGACAAGGGGGTGCACGACATCATCCTGGATCCGGGTTTCGGCTTTGGGAAAACACTGGAGCAGAATTATCAGTTGCTCGCCGGACTGGACTATTTCCGGATGTTTGAGCTGCCCATTCTCGTCGGGTTTTCCCGCAAATCGATGATCAACAAGGTACTCGGCGTACCGCCTGCAAAGGCGCTGAACGGCACTACGGTGCTGAACACCCTGGCCCTGGAGCAAGGCGCTGACATTTTGCGCGTGCACGATGTCAAAGAAGCCAGGGAAGCGATAAAAATCTGCAGTTTTTATCAAAAACAACGATAAATCTTTATCTTTACCCTGCCCGGATCAAACCACAGCGATATGATGGCTTTTTTCATTCCCGGTTTTTTGCAGATCAGGCTTCTCGACATCCTGGACATTGTCCTTGTCGCCATCCTGATATACCAGCTATACAATCTCATCCGCGGCACCGGGGCCATGAACATCTTCCTGGGCATCCTCTCCATTTACCTGATTTGGTGGCTGGTACGGATTTTTGAGATGGAGCTGCTCACCGCCATCCTGGGAGAATTCATTTCGGTGGGTGTTCTGGCCCTGATCATCGTCTTTCAGCCCGAAATCCGCCGTTTTTTGCTGGTCATCGGCAAGCGCAGCATCATCCAGCGCGGGTCACGGTCTTTTTTCAAGGGATTGTGGCAGATGGAAACCGAACGCGAGTTGAACATTCCCGCCATCGTCAACGCTTTTGAGTCCCTGTCTGAGCAAAAAACGGGCGCATTGGTGGTGATCACGCATGAAGACAAGCTGGAGTCCTTTATTGAGACGGGACAACGCATGGATGCAGAAATATCAGAGCAGCTGCTCGGGTCCATATTCTTTCTCAACAGTCCGCTGCACGATGGTGCCGTGATCATCTCAGACAACAGGATCCGTGCGGCACGCTGTGTGCTGCCGGTGTCATCCATCCGGAAGATTCCCGCCTCATTGGGATTGCGCCACCGGGCGGCCATCGGGATCACGGAACAAACGGATGCCATCGCCCTGATCGTCAGCGAACAGACCGGAAAGATCTCCTGGTGCAAGGGCGGAGAGATCAAACGCAACATCAAACCCCTGCAGCTGAAGGAGCTGCTTGCCACGGAGTTTCTTGCAGGCAAACAGGAAGAAGGCGAAGGCAAAGAGAAGTTCTCCTTCCTGAAAAACATCATCAAACAAAAAAGTTAGGAATGATACTGATTGCAGACAGTGGAAGTACCAAGACAGACTGGGTCGTAGCTGAAGGCCACGACGTGCTGCATACCTTTAAAACGATTGGACTGAATCCTTACTTCGTGCAGACGGAAGAGGCCAGGGGCATTTTGCAGGAGGCCTTTGCCGGTCAGTTTGACAAAGACGATATCCGCGCCGTCCATTTTTATGGGGCGGGATGCTCCTCCGCACCCAAACAGAAAGTCATCGGCGATGCCCTGGAGGTCATCTTCCCCAACATCACCACGGAGGTGGAGCACGACATGCTGGCCGCCGCCAGGGCATTGTTTGGCAACAGCCCCGGCATCGCCTGCATCCTTGGCACCGGATCAAACGCCTGCGTCTATGACGGACGCTACATCGCAGAAAGCTTGTTTTCGCTGGGGTATATGTTTGGCGACGAGGGCAGTGGCGCACACCTTGGGAAGTCGTATATTGCAGACCACCTGAAAGAAAGGGCACCCGTGGAGATCATGCATGCCTTCGTGGAAAAATATGAAATGAGCCGGGAAGAGATCCTCACCAACATCTATAAAAAAGCCAATCCCAACCGCTTCCTTGCCTCCTTTACGCACTTCTTGAAGGAGCAACTCGAACACCCTTATGTCCATAACCTCGTGCAAGCTTGCTTTGAAGCGTTTTTCGAGGAACAGGTCAGCCGGTTTTCCCAATATCAACAACGCAAACTGGGATGCATTGGCTCCGTGGCATACCATTTCCGTGAAGTGTTTGACAAAGCCGCTGAAAAATTTGGGGTGCAGACGGCGCAAATGATGGTTTCCCCGATGGAGGGACTGGTCGGCTATCACGCCACGAACCCATCATAGACCACTACGGGTTTACTTTTTCACGAATGCGGGTCAGGATCTCATCGCAAGCCTCCGGATGCAACCATTGGGCGTCATCGTAACGTTTAAACCATGTCATTTGCCTTTTGGCGTATCTCCGGGTGTGGGTTTGGATTTTCTCCACCGCGGTCGCGAGCGGCCAAACGCCGGATAACCACGCGTATACTTCCTTATATCCCACCGTATTGAGTGCATTGAGGCGGCGATGGGCAAAAAACGCCCAGGCCTCTTCGATCAGTCCGTCGCGGATCATTTGCGCAGTTCGGGCATTGATGCGGGCAAAAAGCTCCTCACGTGGACGGTCGAGGATGATTTTCAGGGTGTCGAAGGGTCGGGCTACCTCTTTGTTGCGCCGGAGTGCCGAAAACTTTTCCCCGGTCGTCAGAAAGGTCTCAATGGCCCGCATCATGCGGTTTGGATTGGCGCGGTCCACCACATCGTAATACTGCGGGTCTACTTGCCTGAGCCAGCGCCGCAGGCCTTCAACCCCTTGCCGGTCATGGATATTTTTCACCTCCTGCCGGGCTGCGGGGTCGGGATCGGGAAGGTCATCAATGCCATAAAGCAGGGTGTCGATATAGAGTCCGGAGCCACCGGTCAGGACCACCACCGGGTGGTCGGCAAACAATTTGTGCAAGAGATTCAGCGCATCGCTGGCATATCTTGCCGCGTTGTAGTTGTCGTGAATGGACAGGTGTCCGATAAAGTGATGTGGAGCCGACTCCAGTTCAGCTTTGGTGGGGGCAGCCGTACCAATCTGCAGCTCTTTGTAAAACTGGCGGGCATCCGCAGAAATGATGTGTGTTTGGAGCTCCTGTGCAACGCGTGTGCTCACCGCGGTTTTTCCGACTGCGGTCGGACCGGTGATCAATACCAGCAGGGGCTTATGACTGTGGGGGCTCATCCTGGTCCGTATCATCATAGTAATCCTCACCCCCTTCAATCTGATCAAAGTCGGATAAGTCTTCGGGGGGTGCATCGCCATCGCCGTAAGAAAAGTCCATGGGCGTCTCCACTCCCGGAATTTGCTTGGGTGTGGCGACGAGTTCACGCGGTACGGGCCCTTTGGCTTTGCTGATGCGGGGATAACTTTCGGTGTCGCTGGCGCGCTGGATCTTCATCAGTTCAATGTAAAACGTCCACTGGTTGAGGTTGTCATACATGAAGAGCATCCGCTGGTGGGGATCGTCGATATGGTCTTTCAGGTAACTCTCATGCATGAGCAGGGGTTCACTATCCTGATGATCTTCCTCCTTGCCAGCCTCCGTTTCCTCCGCATCGGGATCTTCTCCCGGCGGGGCAGCCGGATCCATGTCCACGAGCTGAATCTCCTTGAGCTTGCGAAACCGTTGATCGCAGATGAAGAAGGAAGCCAGCATGCCCGGGTCCAGTCCGAGGTTACCCAGGATCGCCTGGTGAAAATCCTCAAAAGTCTGGTCAGCGCGGAGCTCGATCTCCCTCAGAAATTCCTCGTGTTCTTCGAATCGTATCTTAAACTTGTAAATCAGCATGCGTTCTCCTTTACCTTGCTTTGACAAAATTAAGGATTAATTTTTTGAATTCCGCGCCTGCAGTCCCAGTTTTTCGCCTTCCTTTCGCATGAGTTCGAGTGCGGCCTCCCTTTCGTTGGGGATGATGCCGTCGAGGATGGCTTCCCGGATCGCCGTTTTGATCACGCCCACCTCAGGTCCAGGCGAAATGCCGAAGTGTTCCATGATATCTTCACCGGTTACCGGGGGTTGCCAATTCCTGAGGCGGTCTTTCTCCTCGATCTCCTGCAACTTTTTACGAACCATGCGGAAGTTTTTCAGGTATCGCTGTACCTTGTCGCGGTTTCCTGAGGTGATATCGGCTTCGCAGAGCATCATCAGGTCGTCAATATCATCACCGGCCTCAAAGAGCAGTCTGCGTACGGCAGAATCCGTGACGATGCTTTCTGTCAGGGCAATCGGCCGCAGGTGAAGCTTCACCAGCTTTTGCACATAGCGCATCTTTTCATTCATCGGGAGCTTCAGCCGCCTGAAGATCCGGGGAACCATTTTCTGTCCCAGGAATTCATGTCCATGAAAGGTCCAGCCTTGCTCCCTGTCATACTTTTTGGTTGCCGGCTTGGCGATGTCGTGCAACAGCGCTGCCCATCGGAGCCAGAGGTCATTCGTGTGCTCAGCCAGGTTGTCAAGCACCTGCAGGGTATGAAAAAAGTTGTCCTTATGGGCTTTGCCTTCCACCACTTCGACGCCGTGCAGCTGCTCCAGCTCCGGGAAGAAATGGGGCAGCAGTCCGGCGGCCCGGAGCATCTTCAGACCTCGTCCGGGAATGTCGGCAAGCATGATCTTATTGAACTCCTCCATCACCCTTTCCATGGAGACGATCTTTATCCTTTCTGCATTGTTGCGGATGGCGTCAAAGGAATCCGGGTCGATCTCAAAATGCAGTTGGGTGGCAAACCGGATGGCCCGCATCATCCTGAGGGGGTCATCCGAATAGGTGATATCCGGATCGAGTGGTGTGCGGATGACCTTACGTTCCAGGTCGCTGATCCCATCGAAAGGATCCAGCAGGGTACCAAAATCCTTTTTGTTCAGGCTGATTGCCATGGTGTTGATGGTGAAATCCCTGCGCTGCATATCATCATCGAGAGTACCATCTTCTACCAGGGGCTTCCTGGAATCTGCCCGGTAGGACTCCTTCCGGGCGCCCACAAACTCAATTTCCCACGAACGATAGCGCAGCATGGCGGTACCAAAATTCTTAAACACCTGGAAACGGCCTTTTTTATCCGTTTTCTCGGCCACCCGGGAGGCAAGCTCAATGCCACTGCCGGCCACGACCACATCGATGTCCTTGCTGGGCCGGTCAAGAAGGATGTCGCGCACCCAACCGCCCACAATATAGGTTGGCCGTTTCATCTCTGCCGCGGCCTCGGAAATCTTGTGAATGATCTCCTGATCCAGATGCCCTTCCAGGGCATACGCTGTTTCTTTCATCGCAAATGATAAACTTAATTCCTGATGATATGCATCTCCCCGTTCTTGTCAATTTTTACGATCGTAGATGGTTTGGGACGGGTTATGGCCTGGTACCTGACCGGCACGACATGGTCAACGGCTTCTTTGATCGGGTCTACGATGTTGCTGAATGAAAATGGATTGGGGGCACCGCTGACGTTGGCTGAGGTAGACGTGATGGGCTTGCCTAACGCACCAATGATCTCCTGGCAGAAGTCGTGTTTGGGGATGCGTATGGCGATGGAGCCATCATCCGCTGTCACGTTGCGCGGCAGGTTGCGGGCGCCGGGATATATGATGGTCATCGGATCGGATACGCTGGCCAGCAGCTCAATGGCAATTTCCGGCAGGTGCTCGACATAATGCTGCAACATATCCAGGTCGCGCACGAGCACGATGAGCGACTTCTCCTGGACGCGCTCCTTGATACGAAAGACTTTTTCCACTGCTTTCACCTGCGTGGCATCGCAACCAATACCCCATATGGTGTCCGTGGGATACAGAATGGTACCCCCATTTTGCAGCACATGTACAGCCTCTTTTACATCATGGTGTACTGACATAAAAACAATCTCCTATTCCCTTAAAAATTCTCAATTCCCGTGCCAAACCTGTTTCACGGATC
>PUPG01000075.1 GCA_003553005.1 Bacteroidales bacterium | reverse complement strand
TTTTTAGGCAAAAACAATGTGCAAAGAAACAAAATGCCTGTTTGATTTGCAAACCTATCCTCAATTTGCCCCGATTACATTCCGGTTCTTTGCGCTGAACGGTTATCTTTGCAGATTTGCTAAGCCCTTTAATGCTTTGCTAATCTTGTCCTTATAAAACATTTTCAAAAAAAATCTGTTTACTTAATGTTTTTCGGCAAAACTTTTGAGGGTTCATTAAACCTTTGCGTTTTCTTGCAGTCAAATAGCGTTAACCAAAAACCCAATCCCATCATTGGTCACGAAAAGCCCCGTTCTTGAAACATCCAACAGCTAAAACCCAACAGCCAAAAGCCAACAGCCAACAGCCAACAAAAGACCCGGACTTTTTGACCTTTAGACATTTCGACCTTTAGACAAATTTTTTATCAATGAATAAACAAGCGCGATTTTTTGTTAACCTGGCCATTCTGACTTTGTTGGTCGGGATCATTGCTTACCCCAAAGTCAAACCCTTTCTTTTTGGTGATTCTTCTGCGGATGCCTCTTTTCAGCCCCAGCAGCGACGTGCCTTGCAGGTGAGCGGCTACGTGCTGTCGCCGGTTCCGGTTCAGGAGATGGTCCGAAGCACGGGCACCTTGTTGCCTGATGAGGAGGTGGACCTGGCCTTCGAGACGAGTGGCAAGGTGGTCGGGATTTATTTTGAGGAAGGCACCTTCGTGGAAGAGGGAGACCTCCTGGCCAAGATGAACGACCGGCACTTGCAGGCCCAGCTGGAAAAGCTCCAGGCGCAGCAACGGCTTGTGGTGGAACGCGAATTCCGCCAACGCAGCCTCCTTGAACGGGACGCGATCAGTCAGGAAGCCTATGACCAGGCAGTTACGGAACTGGAGACGCTGGAGGCCGACATCGAACTCTTGCTGGCCCGGATCGCCGAAACGGAAGTCAGGGCCCCTTTTGATGGCGTGGTGGGACTTCGTTACCTGAGTGAAGGAAGCTATGCCTCGCCAAGTACCCGGCTGGCCCGGCTCGTGAGAAACAATCCCCTGAAACTGGAGTTTTCCGTGCCGGAAAGGTATTCCGGGGAGATCACCCCGGGATTCCCCATTGACTTTCGGGTCGATGGCTTCCTCGAAGCCAAGCACGCCGAGGTGTATGCCGTGAACCCCTCCGTGGACGACAGGACAAGAACCATCAGGGTGCGGGCACTGTATGATAATGACAGCGGATTGCTGATGCCCGGACGGTTTGCCTCGGTGAACATGCAGCTGTCCGACACGCCTGATGCCATCGCGGTTCCCTCAGAGGCCCTGATTCCCGAAATGGAAGGCGACAGGGTATTCGTATATCGCTCAGGCCAGGCCGAAGCCAAGTATGTGACCACTGGCATCCGCACGGAAGACCGGGTGCAGATCCTCGAAGGTCTCTCCTTTGGTGATACCCTGCTGACTACTGGGGTGCTGCAGCTCAGACACGGCCTGCCAGTGGAACTGGACAACCTGGGTGATCTCCAGGACTATGAATTTGGGGATACAGAAGAAGTCGAGCTGGAGCCCGCCTATCACGATTAATGCTCATCGCCATTGGTAGCCGGAACCCGTGGTGTAGCACCCCAATGGGCGTTTTGCCTTCCGGCAGGTTAAACTAAAAGCACGTTCGCAAGCGGACTGCGTACAATGAAAAAAATAACATGAGTCTATCATCATTAAGCATAAAACGCCCCGTACTGGCCTCAGTCTTTACCATTACCATCCTGCTGCTGGGCTTCGTGGGCATGACCTTCCTGGGGGTACGGGAGTTCCCCAGCGTGGATCCACCGATCATTTCCGTAAACACGTCTTATCCGGGGGCCAATTCGGATGTGATTGAAACGCAGATTACGGAGCCATTGGAGCAAGCCATCAATGCCGTGCCTGGTATCCGCACCCTGACCAGTGTAAGCAGGCAGGGCAACAGCCGGATCACCGTAGAGTTTGAGCTGAGTGTGGATATGGAGACGGCCGCCAATGATGTCCGTGACAAGGTAGCACAAGCCCAGCGCATGCTCCCCAGGGATGTCGACCCACCCATTGTCTCCAAGGCCGACGCCGACGCCAGCCCCATCATGTTCGTCACGGTGGAAAGCGAAACAAGAAACCTACTTGAGCTTTCCGAAATCGCCGAACTCACACTCAGTGAGCGGTTGCAAACCATTGAGGGGGTCAGCGGGATACATATCTGGGGACAGAAACGCTATGCGATGCGCCTGTGGCTGGACCCGGAGAAAATGGCTGGCTATGGACTGACCCCAATGGATGTCAGGAATGCACTCCAGCGGGAGAATGTGGAGTTTCCCTCCGGCAAGATCGAAGGGAATACGATGGAGCTTACCATCCGCACCCTTGGACTGATGTCAACGCCCGATGAGTTCAACAACATGATCATCAGTGAGGATGGCGGACGGGTGGTTCGTTTCCGGGATATCGGCCGGGCTGAACTGGGTCCGGAGCAACTGCAGGGCATGGTGCGACGGGATGGGGTGCCGCTGGTAGGAAATGCCATCGTGCCACAGCCGGGATCCAATCACATTGAAATCGTGGATGAGGTATACCGGAGACTGGCATTGATCGAACGCGACATCCCCGATGATGTTACCCTGAACATCGGGTTCGACAATACAGAATATATCCGCTCGTCCATCCGGGAAGTCAGGAATACCATCTTCATTGCGTTTACGCTCGTTGTGGTCATCATCTTCCTGTTTTTGCGCGACTGGCGAACCACCATCATTCCGGTGCTGGTCATCCCCGTGTCACTGGTCGGGTCATTCTTTGTAATGTACCTGGCAGACTTCAGCATCAACGTGCTGACCCTCCTGGCCATCGTGCTCGCCATCGGCCTGGTGGTGGATGATGCCATCGTGATGATGGAAAACATCTATGTGAAGATCGAGAAGGGCATGACCCCGGTGCAGGCTGGCCTGGCGGGGTCAAAAGAGATTTTCTTTGCCATCATTGCCACCACCATTACCCTGGTGGCGGTGTTCTTCCCCATCGTATTCCTGGAGGGGATGACCGGCAGGCTGTTCCGGGAGTTCAGCATTGTGATCGCCGGGGCCGTATTGATATCATCCTTTGTGGCGCTCAGTTTTACCCCGATGATCTCCACCAAGATCTTGAAACAGCGAAGGACAAAAGGGCGTTTTTATCAGCGCACCGAAGGCTTTTTCAAAAGCATGAACGACTGGTACAGCAACGCCCTTGGCCGGTTGCTTGCCCGTCGCTGGCTCGCACTCGTCATCCTGGCTGGCGCCGTGGGCCTGGTGGTATTGCTCTACTCCAACATTCCCGGAGAGATGGCGCCACTGGAAGACCGGTCACAACTCACCATCAATGCCAGGGCACCAGAGGGTACGACCTACGAGTTTATCCGGGATTACATTGATGAGGTTACCGAACTCGCTGAAGAGATGGTCCCCGAGAGGGAGACGGTCACCTCCATGGTGTTCGGCGGCTGGTCCAACGTCCGTGTGATGCTGAAAGACCCCGGAGAAAGGCAGGCCTCCCAGCAGGAGATCGCCGATCGGCTCTCGGTGGCCCTGCGCGATAAAACCCGGGCTGTGGCCTTTGTCAACCAACAATCCACTTTTGGCGGAAGACGCTCCGGAAGGCCCGTGCAATACGTGTTGCAGGCCCAAAGCATCGATAACCTCAGGGAAGTCCTTCCCACCTTCATGGAACAGGCCAACGACAACCCCATCCTGCAAATGGCCGACGTCAACCTGCGATTCAATCTGCCCGAAATGCAGATCCACATCGATCGCGATAAAGCCAACGCGCTCGGGGTGTCCACGCAAAACATCGGACAAACTTTGCAGCTCGCGCTCAGTGGACAACGTTTCGGCTACTTCTTCATGCACGGAAAGCAATACCAGGTGCTGGGCGAGCTCAGGCGCGAAGACAGGAACACCCCACTGGACCTCCGGTCCTTGTATGTGCGAAGCAACAACGGGGACATGGTGCAGCTCGACAACCTGGTTACCCTGCAGGAGCGCACGGCACCACCGCAATTGTTCCGCTACAACCGCTTTGTCTCGGCCACGGTATCCGCAAACCTCGCACCGGGCTATACAATCAGCGAGGGCATTGCGGAGATGGACAAAATAGCCGACGAGGTCCTGGATGACACGTTCAGAACGGCACTGGCGGGAGACTCCAAGGATTACCAGGAGAGCTCATCCAGCCTTGTGTATGCCTTTGTCCTCGCCATCGTCTTGATTTTCCTGGTGCTCTCTGCGCAGTTTGAGAGCTTCAAGGATCCCTTCATCGTGATGATGACGGTGCCGCTCGCCATCACCGGTGCCCTGGTGTTCATGTGGTATTTTGGTGTGACCATGAATATTTTCAGCCAGATCGGGATCATCATGCTGATCGGCCTGGTGTCGAAAAACGGCATCCTGCTGGTGGAATTTGCCAATCAGCGCAAACAGGCCGGCATGCAAAAGCTGGAAGCCATCAAATACGCTGCGGCAGCACGGTTTCGTCCCATCCTGATGACGAGCCTCTCCACCATCCTGGGTGTGATGCCGCTTACCCTGGGCATGGGCGAAGGCGCTGAAGGCCGGATGGCCATGGGTGTGGCAGTCATCGGCGGACTGATCCTCTCCACCTTCCTGACGCTCTTTGTGGTGCCGGCAGTGTATACCTACATTTCTACGGATACGAAAAACATAGTACATGATGATGAAGATGAGTTTAAGGATGACGTGTAACATCTTCCTGGTGTTGCTGGCGGCTGGCCTGCAGGCACAGCCTCAGCAGATGACCCTGCAGGAGGTGATCGCCACCGGACTGGAAAACAACTATTCCATCCGCATCGCCCGCAACCAGGAACAGGTGAGCGTCAACAACTTTACACGGGGTAATGCGGGCTTTCTGCCATCCCTCGATGCGCGTGCCAGCCACAGTGGCAGCTATAACAATACCGACCGGACTGATTTCGATGGAGAAGAAAGCTCCCTGCGCAACATACACAACACGGTGACGAACGCGGAGATCGGACTGGGCTGGACCCTCTTTGACGGGTTCCGGGTGCAGACTACCTACGACAAACTGGGCGCGCTCAAGCAGATGGGTGAGCTGAACACGCGCCTGTCAATCGAAAGCCTGGTGGCCAACATCACGGCGGAATACTTTAACCTGATCCAGCAACAACGGCTGCTCAATAACCTGAAGTTTGCCGTGGAACTTTCACGGGAAAGGATGCGCATTGACGAGGAAAGGTTTTTGCTGGGTTCCGGGTCGAAGTTGCAACTCCTGCAGGCAGAGGTGTTCCTGAATGCCGACAGTTCGAGGATGACCCGCCAGGAAGAGGTGGTGAGGGCTTCGCGCATCAAGCTTAACGAACTGATGGCCAAAGAGAACCTCCGGTTTAACCTGCAGCCTTCAGACACCGTCATCCCCATCGATGACATCCTGATCTACGAAAGCCTGGAAGCCTCCGCCCTGGAAAACAATGTGCATATGGAGCTGGCCAGGCAGGATATCCACATTTCCGAATATGACAAGCGGCTTGCCCGCTCCACGGCTTATCCCTTTGTGAATCTAAGCTCCGCGTATTCAGCTTCCCACAATACTTTTCAGTCGGGATCATTCTCTGATCAGCAAACCTATGGGATGAACTATGGCATCACCGTGGGGATCAACATTTTTGACGGGTTTAACCAGCGAAGGCGCATGGATAATGCCACCATCGCTTTGGACAACAGCCGGCTCCAGCTTGAAGATACCGAAAACAGCCTGATGGCTGACCTCATTGCTACCTACGATGTGTACCTGAATAACTTGCGGCTGGTGGAAATGGAGTCGCAAAACCTGAGCGTGGCCTATGAAACACTGGATATAGCCCTGGAAAGGTACCGGCTGGGCGAGCTTTCAGGGATTGAGCTGCGTGAGGTGCAAAAAAACCTGCTGGAGGCTGAAGAACGGCTGGTGTCGATACAATACCAGACCAAACTTGCCGAAATCTCCCTGAAGCATATCTCCGGAAGGATCATGGAGTACCTCTAAAAGGGTTGTTGGGTTAAGCAGATTCCTGTAAATAATTCTTGCGGCTAATTGTCCGCATACTCCCAGGTGGCACCATCCTTGCCATCCTTGATCGCAATGTTGACCTCTTTCAGGCGATCCCTCAGTTTGTCGGCGGTGTCCCAGTCTTTATTCCTGCGCGCTTCCTGCCGCAACTCCAGAATGAGGTTCATCAAGCCATGGACGGTTTCGTGGCCTTTGTCTTCCGGCCTGGAAAATGTATCCCGCAGCCCAAAGATCTCATCCACAAAGGTATTGAACACCTCCTGAAGCGCCTGCAGGGCTTCCTTGTTCAGTTTTGCTTTCCCGTCTTTGGCTGCATTGATGGTTTTTACGGCATCAA
>PUPG01000205.1 GCA_003553005.1 Bacteroidales bacterium | reverse complement strand
TTCAGAAACCCCCAGGCCATGAAAGCGCTTAGTCAACAAGTTGATGTAGCTGGACATGCAGGTCCGGAAAAACTTTACCTGCGAGCTGTTGATGGCAGCAGCATCTTGTTTAACCTTTCGTTTTCTGAACTGAAAAGCACCTTTGGCAATGTTTCAGGTATCATCGTGTATGGCGAAGATGTACGGGAAACAGAAAAACTCAGGGCCGAAATGGCCAGAAGAGAGATGATGGAAAGGCAATTGCAGGCCGTGAGCGAGTCTTTGGAAGAAACCGTAGACCAGCAAACCAAAAAGCTCTCAGAACGTATTGCAGCCAGCCAGCGAGAAATGAAAGAGCGATTAAAAAAGGAAAAGAAGCTTAGAAGCGAGATCGCGGATATGGAAATCATGCTGGATGAGATACGCCATCGCCAGCGTAAAAACATGAAATTGGTCCTCAATCTGCTCAATAAATATCAATGGTCTGGTAAATCCAGGAATCAACGGGAGAAAACAAAGGAATTGTATCAGCGTATCCACACGATGTATATGATCTATAAACACATATACATATCAGGCATTAGTGAACAGGTTGATTTTCCTGCTTTTATTGCTGAGGTATGCGACAGGTATCACACGTTATACAGCGACCATGCCAATTTGCAGATTCAGATCAACACAGACAAAGATGATTTACCGGTTGATCAGGCATTGCCGCTCGGAATCGCGGTCAATGAAATCCTCTATGAGGCGTTAAAAAACTTTTCCAGTGCACCTCCTGATCATAAAACAAGGCATGCTATCGTGGTGGATTATTCCTATCACCCGCAAATGAACGCATACAGCCTGAACATATCGCATCCTCCCGGTCAGCAAAGCGCGAAGAATAAACATGCCTATGATCATCTTCCCGGAATTCAATTGGCCAGCATGCTTATCGATGATCAATTGAATGGAACAATGGATACGCAGTATCATCAGGAAATTGCTGTGCATATAAGCTTTCCTGAAGAAAAAGGTGGTGTTAGCTGGCTCCACAATTAAGCTTCTTCCAGCTGTGTTGTTCAACGGATGTTTTTATTCAGCACCTGGTGTCCGACAGGACATTTCAGACATTTTTTCGGCAGACAGTAATGGTGGTAAAGTTCCAGCATTCCCTGCGATTCACCTGCATGGACAGGTACTCTTCCGGTATCTCTCCACATCCTGGTAATTCGGTTATTCTCGGAAGGGGTTTTCTCGATCAGATCCATCGCCTGATCCACAAGACCGTCCTTGCCTCTGGCCTTTCCGTATACAAACAATAGTGGAATTGCCACATTGATCAGGATTTGCCAAACCGTATTGAGGCCAATTTTCTTTGTCCTGGCGGGACTAATTTTTCCAAGCCGGTGGTGCGTATTCCAGTATGTGTTCATTTCAAGATGAAATATTTGTCTGACCTTATCGGTGTTATCGGCTTCCATGATTTTCCTGAATAGTTGGGCTTCATTCGCGTGAATGACCGCGGCCAGCTGGGCAATACGTATATCCGGAAAATTTGCCGGCCGCATTCTCGCATACTTCCACAGTTCCTGTGGCAAACGGTCTGGCAAGCTGTACTTTTTGCCAAGAAAGTTATAGGTATCCTGCAGGCGGATAGGATATTCCTCATCAAATGCAGCGGTCAGCAGTCCGGCCTGACCAATAAGCAAAGCCTCCAGGGCAAACAAGTCATGATGGTTTTTGCTGATCACCTCAAAAGGCGTCCGCTGAATAAGCAGGCCAAAGGCACCAGCATTGGCTTTACCTCCAAGGTATCTTGCTACCAGGAACAGGCTTAGCTGCTCCCAGTGATTTCCAAAATACTCCAGGAAACGGTTGATCTCAACAGCTTTTCGCTCCACCCTGCAAACACACAAGCGGCCAAGCCAATGGGAGAAGGAGAAATCATCTACCAGGTGTATCAGTTTCTCACAAGCGATGTGGTGTGGGTTTTGCATCAGATAGGCATAGTTTTTGGCCAGGCCAGGCCTGCAGTAATGGCGGACTTCAAGATGCGGAATGGCTTTCCCATTTCGTTCCTGCACCAACTGGTCTGCATGAAAAACCACATGCAATATGATGTTATCATAGGCCGGATCCTGGTCATGCCCGTGTGCATACCACTGGGAAGATTTCACGTGGACCTCCACGTTTCCTGCCCAGAGCGTTGAGTCTATCCGCACACAGGCAGCAGTAAAGTCAGGGCCAGAGTCATGGTTTTCCTGGCCTGGCGAAATCACCTCCAGCTTGCGTCCATCCGTCGTTTGCAATGGCTGACCACATATCATGCGATGCTTCCAAAGGTATTGCACAAAGTCTTCTTTCATCGTAATTATTTGTTTTTTGAGCTTTAAATATATTAATTAATGTTTGATCAATCTTTTTTTTCTTTATATATTTTTTTTGACTGCTTTGGAATTTTTTAAAAAAATTGGCTATTTGTAAGAAATAATTGTACATTTGTATTAGTTAAAACATTGGTGAGTTCATGGATGAAATCACACTGGTTCTTGAAAATATTGAATTCAAGCTGAGAAAATTGCTTGCGCACAATGAGAAGCTTAGGCAACGCATAAGCGATCTTGAGTCCGACAACAGGGCCTTGCGCGAAGAGCTCAACACCAGCAATGAGAAAAATGCACAACTGCGTGAAGAACTCATTGTGGTGAAATCAGCAAAGTCAATGGCTAGTGTAGATCGCACCATGGCCAGGCAGAAGATCGATGAACTTTTGCGGGAAATCGAAAAATCGACCGTGCTTTTAAATAGATAAGCACAATCGTTTATGAGAGATCAACGAATATCAGTTATAATTGCAGAGCGTCCTTACAGACTGACAGTCAATAGTGAGGGAGAAGAGCAGGTTTTCAGGAAGGCAGCAGGACTTGTGGGGGAGAAAATGCAGGATTACGCCAAAAATTTTGCGTATAGGGATAATCAAGACCTTTTGGCGATGGTCAACCTGCAATTTGCAGTGGAGTATTTGCGTTTAGCTAGTACGGCAAAGGAACAACAACTGCTTATTGACCGTTTAAAAGCGCTCGATACCATGCTGGATCATGGTCTCAACACAACGATCTGAACGTTCTTTGAAAAATATTTCGATACAACCCGCATTAATTCAAATGCACGTTTTTGAAACTCAACACTACTAAACCATTAGGGTCAGTTTGGGGTTTCCAGAACAGGCCTCAATACTGCCTTGCGGCAGTATCCCCGCAAGGGGCAGTGGAAGTTCGAAGAACCCTGACTCCCTTAACCATGTATACTTGGGGTTTCATAAAACCTCGTTGAATTAATTGCGGGTTTTTTTTATATATAACCACTAAACAATTTGCGATATGATTATATTATCCACTTTGCCTGTATTGCCGATCATTATCGTGGCAGCCGTTTCTATTGGAGTAGGCGCACTGATCGCAGGCACCATCATGCGGAAAACCATTATCCGCAAGAGTCAGCATATCCTGAAAGAAGCCAAGACTGAAGCAGAGGTCATCAAGAAAGAGAAGATCCTGCAGGCTAAGGAGAAATTTCTGCAGCTCAAGGCTGAGCATGAAAAGCAGGTCTCAGAAAAAAACCAAAAACTGTCGGCTGCGGAAAATAAGATCAAGCAGCGCGAATCCACCTTCTCTCAAAAGATGGAAGATTTGCAACGCAAACAGAACGAAGTTGACACCATTCGGGAAAACCTCAACAATCAGCTGGAAATCCTGAATAAAAAGCAGACAGAACTTGAAAAAAGCCATAAACAGCAACTGGAACAACTGGAAGCAATCAGTGGAATGTCTGCCCAGGAAGCGAAAGGCCAGCTGGTAGAAGCGCTCAAGCAGGAGGCCCACGCCGACGCCCAGGCCTACATCAAAGAGGTCATGGAAGAAGCCAAGCTATCTGCCAACATGGAAGCCAAAAAGCTGGTGATTCAATCGCTGCAAAGAACGGCAACCGAAGCTGCCATGGAAAACAGCGTATCGGTGTTCCCCATCGAAAGTGACGAGATCAAAGGCCGCATCATCGGTCGCGAGGGCAGGAACATCAGGGCCCTTGAGGCCGCTACCGGGGTCGAAATCATTGTGGACGATACACCGGAAGCCATTATCCTGAGCGGCTTTGATCCTGTAAGGCGGGAAATAGCCCGGCTTTCGCTCCATAAGCTGGTGACAGACGGACGGATACACCCCGCCCGCATCGAAGAGGTCGTGGCCAAAACCCAGAAGCAAATCGACCAGGAGATCGTAGACCTGGGCAAACGCACCGCCATCGACCTCGGCATCCACGGCATGCACCACGAACTCCTGCGCCTGGTTGGTAAGATGAAGTACCGTTCATCGTATGGTCAAAACCTGTTGCAGCACTCCAAGGAGGTCGCCAACCTGGCAGCTACCATGGCTTCCGAGCTTGGCTTGAACCCCAAGGTGGCCAAGCGGGCGGCACTTCTGCACGACATTGGCAAAGTGCCAGACAATGAGCCGGAACTTCCACACGCCGTGCTGGGAATGAAACTGGCAGAAAAGTACAAGGAAAAACCCGAGGTTTGCAATGCCATTGGCTCACACCACGATGAGGTGGAAATGAGCAGCATGATCTCACCCATCATCCAGGTGTGCGATGCCATCTCCGGTGCACGGCCTGGCGCCAGACGCGAGGTGGTTGAATCTTATATCAAACGCCTGAACGACCTGGAAGAACTGGCACTGTCGTATCCCGGCGTGGTCAAGACCTACGCCATCCAGGCCGGTCGCGAGTTGCGCGTGATTGTAGGTAGCGAGAAAATTTCTGACGCCGAGGCAGATCAGATATCCCAGGACCTCAGCAAGAAAATTCAGACGGAAATGACCTACCCGGGCCAGATCAAAATCACCGTAATCCGGGAAACAAGAGCGGTAGCCTATGCAAAATAGCCGGTTAACAAATCAATCCGCACAAAAAAAGCACCCGACCAATCGCGGGTGCTTTTTTTTGGTGCGCAAAGTCAAATGCTGAAAAGTGAATGCTGTTTGCTCAGGCAGAATTTTCCGTTCCATGATCGGTGATGGTGAAACAAAACCGGCTGCCTTGATTGATTTCGCTGGTGACCTCAATTTTGCCGCCTAACAACTCCACGAATTCTTTGGTGGTCATGAGCCCGAGTCCGGTGCCGATCTCTCCCTCCGTGCCAGGATTCCGGTAGGTAGAGGCCATCTCAAACAGGCTTCCCAGTTTATCTTCTTCAATGCCAATGCCAGTATCGGTTACACAAACCTCCACGCGATCCTGGGCAAGCCTTTTTGCTTCAATGACAATCCGACCACCTCGCGGGGTAAATTTTATCGCATTATTAATCAGGTTGGTCAGAATGGATTGCATAATGTTCGGATCCGTCCCAACTTGCATGTCAGGCACTTGATTAGAGACTTCCAGCTCTTTTTTTTGCATGTTGAAATCCAGTGACTCCAATACCTGATCTACCTTTTCGGACAAAAAAAGCGTCACGGGAATCACGCTAACGCTATTCTTTTGCAGTTTTGCCCACTCCAGCAGGTTCACCGTAAGGTCATAGGCATTGCTGCTTGTTTTCTTCAGGCTATTGAGCATGTCTTTCTTTTCTTTGTCACTCAACTGTTGATCATCATCCATAAGGATGTTGACAAGCCCAAGCAAAGCAGTAAATGGCCCTCTTAAATCATGCGCCACGATGGAAAAGAATTTATCCTTGGTGCTGTTCAGCTCTTCGAGTTCTTGCTTTTGTTGATCCAATATTCTATTTTGCCGGGTAATTTTGAACTGTTTTTCGATCAGTCGCTTGTGCATCTCCTCCAGTTCATCATTTTTCTTTTTCAGTTTCCGCCGCGACCACAAAATCGTAAGCAACAACAGCAACACCAGGACGATGACACCCACGCTGGCAAGCAAAAACCTTCTTTGGTTTTCGATCACCGCCTCTTTCAGCCTGTTGGACTCCTGCAAGACCTTATTCTCTGCCTCTATTTGCGCTGTTTCATGAATGATGCGCAGTTCAGCAATGCGCCTGGTCCGGTCTTTCTCCCAGATCTCATCGTGCGCCTTATGCGCTGCTTGCAGGTGCGCAATGGCGCTTAGATAATTACCCTCCAGGCTGTCCAGCTCAAACATACGGTTATTCGCTTCCTGAACCCGCGACAATGCCTTACCCCTGGTTGCTGTTTGCAGGGCATCCTGGAACAGTTCGCGGGCTCGCTGATAATTTCCAAGTCCTGTATAAGCTTCTCCTTTGGCAGTTTGCGAGCCGGCACGGATTTCTTCAATGATTCCATCATGATATAAATCATCTGCCCGTTTATGATAATCAAGCGCTTGCGAATAATTGCCCTGGGCTGTATGGATCTTGCCATGATTGTGATAGATGACATACAAATCATCAAAACGCCC
>PUPG01000246.1 GCA_003553005.1 Bacteroidales bacterium | reverse complement strand
GAAGTGGGTGCCAAAGATTGTGCGGTTTCCCTGGATGCGGACGCCTGGACGGCCTGCATGCAAAAAGAGCTGGATGCCGGCAGCAGGTTTGTGATCGCAGAGGCCCGGGAAAGTGGCACAGTAGGCATATACGGCAAGGAAGGAGCTGCAGATCAGGCCCTGATCAAAAGCATACTCCAAGAAGTGGGACAGGAAAAAGTAATCTGGGAAGCACCGCTTAAACAGCAACAGGTGTGGTTCATTCAATCCTTTGGCGCCAACGTTAATCTCGGCAATATCGCACCGGCGGAAATCGTGGCCCTGGAAACCCTGAGGGTGGGACTGCGCGGAGATACTTTTTTCGACTTTATTCCCGAAGCATTCAAGCAACATAAACGCTGATCTACATTATATAGGGGTAAAAAAAACCCGGCCGGACTGATGTGCCGGTGTCTTTTCAGAATCTTGTCAGGCATATGAAGGAGAGAAACTGGGTTGGTCAAGTGTTGTTGTTATTCCGGGGGATGGCGATGGGAGCCGTAGATGTGGTTCCCGGAGTGTCAGGGGGCACCATTGCCCTGATCACCGGAATCTATGAGGAGCTTATCCTGAGTATCAGGTCCATCCATGGAGGCCTGATCAAAACACTGTTTCGTGAAGGACTGGCTGCCGCCTGGAAACAGGTCAACGGCAACTTCCTGGTCACCGTGGTTGGCGGCATCCTGATCAGCATCTTCTCCCTGGCGCGCCTGCTATCCTGGCTTTTTGACCACCATGCCATGCTGGTGTGGGCATTCTTCTTCGGACTGATTGCCGGGAGCGCTTTGTTCGTAGGCAAAAAAGTGGAGAGATGGCACACATCCCCCCTGATTTCGCTCCTGGCCGGCACAGTGCTGGCCTGGTACATCACCCTGGCCACCCCTTCCACGGGCCCTGAATACCTTTGGTATGTATTTCTCTCGGGAAGCATTGCCTTCTGCGCACTGATCCTGCCAGGCATATCCGGCGCCTTCCTGCTGATCCTGCTGGGCAAGTATGAGTACATGCTACAGGCCGTCAATGAGCTGAACCTGGTCGTGCTTTTCACATTCGGCATCGGGGGCGTGGCTGGTGTCATCGCCTTCTCGCACGTAATCGGCTGGCTGCTGAAGAAGCACCCGAACACCACACTTGCCTTGCTCACCGGCTTTATGATTGGCTCCCTGAATAAGCTCTGGCCCTGGAAAGAAGTGCTCGAAACCAGGATCAGCAGCGCGGGGGACATCGTGCCGCTCGTGGAAAAAAACATTCTGCCCGGAGAATACGCAGAAATCTACGGCAAAGACCCAATGCTGGGAGCAGTACTCCTTTGTATGCTGGCAGGATTTGGAATCATTGCCGGATTTATGCGCTGGAGCAGGAAAAAATGACGGAAAAAACCTAATCGCGGTCTTTCTGCTTTACATGCCAGCCCACCAGGAAGAGCACGGTAAAAAACACCCCGAAGGTGATGGCCAGGTAAGGATTAAATTCTTCATCCGGTTCCACCAGGGCCCTGTATAAGCCGTAAAAAAGGGCAGTCAGTCCGGCAAGCAACATAAACAGAAACAACACCTGGTCGACAACCCGCACCACCCAGGCGGGTTTCCCTTGATTGGCTGACTGCCGGTAGCGATAGGCATAGGTGCGATAAGCGGCGTATGCATGACTCCGTTGCGCGGCAGCACCGCCCGGCCGGTAATAGACCCGCTGGCCATGGGTGCCCCGGGCCAGCCGCATGTCGTATACACGCCTTTTATTGTCATCACTTAACACCTGGTAGGCCTCATTCACCAGCTGAAAGTCCTTCTTGGCACGCGCCCCCCGGTTCACATCGGGATGCAATTGCTTGGCACGCATCCGGAAAGCACGTTTGATGCGGGCCTCATCCGCATGTTTGTCCACCCCCAGAATGTCATAATAGTTCATAAGGCATCAGCTCATCAGCAACCGAATTTACACAAAAGTGCCATGAAAATCAAATCAAAACCCGGTTTATTCAAAAAAAGACTTGCACATAAGAAAAAAAATAACGTAATTTGCACTCCTTTTAAGAAAAGACCTAATCCATAATCGCAAAAACACATATACCCATGTCACGTATTTGCCAAATCACAGGGAAACGACCGATTACAGGACATCGCGTGTCGCATTCAAACATTAAGACCAACCGCTGGTTTTATCCCAACATACAGACGAAAAAGTTTTTTGTGCCTGAGGAGAATCGCTGGATCACCCTGAAGGTATCAACCAAAGGGATACGCAACATCAACAAGAAAGGCATTTATGCCTGCCTGAAAGAAGCCCGTTCAAAGGGATATATCAAATAAATTTTACTGGTTTTGGGAATAAAAGCTGTTGCATGCCTATGCAGCAGCTTTTTTTATTGCCGTCAGGGCTAACAGAAGATGTTAAAGAATGATAAGATCGGCGGCCATGGCCAGGGAAGTTTTCCAAATTCAGTGATTCTTTTTATCTTTATACCTTACACGTTTAAACACAGGGCTTGAAGCATGAGAAAAGGTTTTTACCGGCTGTTCATTCTCGGATCCGCAGTGATTATGCTGGCTTTGCTGATGGCTGAGACCGGTTCGGGCCAGGAGCGCCAATCGCGCAGAGTGGTTCAGTTTACCGGGCTGCTGCTAACCGGCGACAGCCTGAAGCCCCTGCCGCATGCATCGGTATGGGTCAAAAACACGGGGCGCGGCACGACGACCGACCACTACGGATTCTTTTCCATCCCGGTCTTCCAGGACGATACCCTGCGTTTTTCGTCTGTAGGCTACCTGGATGCGTATTATACCGTCCCCGACACCCTGACCAAGTCGCGCTATTCCGCCGTACAGATGATGACACGGGACACCATACACCTGGCCGAAACCGTGGTCTACCCCTGGCCAACCAGGCAGCAGTTCAGACATGCTTTCATCCACACAGATGTACCTTCCGACGATTACGACAGGGCCATGCGCAATCTCGCGCATGCGGAGATGCGCGAACGATTCGAGAACATGCCCATGGATGGCTCCATGAACTTTAGGGCGCATGTGCAGCAACACTCCGACAGGATGTACTATGCCGGGCAGTCGCCACCCATCCGGCTGTTTAACCCCTTTGCCTGGGCTGAATTCATCCAGGCATGGAGAGACGGCAGATTTCGCCGGGATGATTAACCACCGGGCAATATTTTTCCCGGCATGTTGTTATCCTTTGTAGTCCATCTGAATTTAATTCAGCATCTTTGCCGGAAAATACAAGTTGACCAAAAGATTATTGACGCCCCGTGAACCGCATCTATCACTTACTATGCATTCCCCTGCTATTTCTTTCCCTTCACTCCTGGGCCGGGGAAGCCCGCATCACAGGTCACCTGAAAGACAGCCAGGGCGAGCCGATGCAGTTTGTGAACATTGCTATACATGAAATACGCGTGGGTACCACCACCGATGAGCACGGCTTTTTTGAGTTGCGCATTCCGGCCGGCGAAGAGCTGACCATCGTGGTATCCCACCTTGGATTCAAACCCGAGGAGCTTCCCGTCAAGCTGGAACCTGGCCAGGAAAAAGAGGTCACCATCACCCTGGAACCCCTGGTCACCGCCCTGCCCGACGTGGAGGTCAGGGACCGCCAGGTGCTGAGCACCGACGTCACCCGGATCGACCCCCGCCTTACTTCTTCCCTGCCGGGTCCCAGCGCCAGCGTAGAACGCCTGATCCAGACCCTGCCAGGAGTGGCTACCGCATCGGAACTTTCCGCCCAGTATTCGGTAAGGGGGGGCAGCTACGACGAAAACCTCATCTATGTGAATGGGATAGAAATATACAGACCCTTCCTGGTCAGATCAGGCCAACAGGAAGGCCTGAGTTTTCTTAACCCGGACATGGTTGCCGAGATCAGTTTCTCTGCAGGTGGCTTCAATGCACAGTACGGGGACAAAATGGCATCCGTGCTGGATATCCGGTACAAGGAACCGGATGCTTTCGCCGGCTCTTTCTCGCTGAGCCTCCTTGAGGGGTCAGTCCACCTGGAAGGCATCTCCGAAAACAGGCGATTTTCTTACCTGGTGGGGGTGCGTTACAAGTCCAACCAATACCTGCTTGGTACACTCGACACCCAGGGAGACTACAGCCCATCCTTCTCCGACATCCAGGCCCTGCTGCGCTACCGCTTATCCGACGACCTGACCCTGAGCTTCCTGGGCAACTTTAACGACAACAACTACCAGTTTGAGCCGGAGGTCCAGCGCACCAGGTTCGGAACCATCACGGATGTGCGGGAGTTTACGGTATTCTTCGACGGACAGGAAACCAACCGGTTCACTACCACCACGGGCGCCCTGTCGCTGGATTTTGAGCCCCATGCCGACTTTTCACTGCAGCTGACCAGCAGTTTTTTCCAGTCGGATGAACGGGAGAATTTTGACGTGCTTGGCCAATACTGGCTGCAAAGGGTCGAAACAGACATGGGACAGGATGACTTTGGACAACCTACCGGGGAGCCCCTGGGGGTGGGCAGCTTCTTAAATCATGCCCGGAATTACCTCAACGCCCAGGTGTGGAATGCGGAAACCAAAGGTCGCTGGCAGGTCGACAACCACGAGCTGCGCTGGGGCGTTAAATTTCAGCACGAAGACATCTATGACCGGCTGAATGAATGGACCCTGATCGATTCTGCCGGTTTCTCCCTGCCACAACAGCCTGATCACGCCATCCACCTGCAGGACACCCTGAATACACAGATCAGCATGCAGTCGAACCGCCTGTCAGGTTTTCTGCAGAACACCTGGGAGTTTACCCGCCCCCATGGCCGGTTCGCCCTGACAGGAGGTTTGCGGGCCAATTACTGGGATTTCAACGAGCAACTGGTCTTTAGCCCACGATCCACTATGCTGTACAAACCAGAGTGGGCAGAAAGGTGGACATTCCGGGCTTCGGCCGGGTATTTTCACCAACCGCCATTCTACCGTGAGCTCCGGGACATGCAAGGCCAGCTGAATGAGGGGATCCGGGCACAGGAATCCATCCACCTGGTGCTGGGATCTTCCTATCACTTCACAGCCTGGGAGCGGCCCTTCAAATACACGACCGAGGTATATTACAAATTCCTGAACGACCTCATCCCCTATCAGCTCGACAACGTACGCATCAGGTATTATGCCGACAACATCTCCGAAGGCTATGCAGCCGGACTGGACATGAAGATCCACGGAGAGTTTGTGCCAGGCATCGATTCCTGGGCGTCGCTTTCGGTGATGCAGACCCGCGAACATATCGAAGGCGCCTATGTCGTCAACATGGATGGTGAGGAGGAGCCAGCCGGACACATTCCGCGACCAACAGATCAGCGGTTTAATTTCAGCATGTTTTTCCAGGACTTTCTGCCCAGGAACCCAAGCTACCAGGTGCAACTGGGCTTCTTTTACAGTTCCGGACTCCCCTTCTGGGCGCCCGGGGAGGACATGAATGTCACCTATGGACGCATGCCGTCCTACCAAAGGGTCGACATTGGCTTCTCCAAGCAATTGATCGGGGAAGAAAGCCAGTTCTCTGCCGGAAGCCCCCTCCGGCATTTCGATAGCATGTGGCTCACGGCCGAAGTGTTTAACTTGCTGGAGATCAGCAATACCATATCTTATTCCTGGATTAAGGACGTGGAAAACCAAATGTTTGCCATCCCCAATTACCTGACTTCCCGCCTGGTCAACCTGAAGTTGATTGCCAGGTTTTAGCACCCTGCCTTTTTGTCACCTTCCTGACACCAGCAAGCCGCTCTGCCCCCCAATCAGGTGCCATAATTTCAAAAAACAGGCTTGAACAGGTATTGGCATAATCATTGAATCACCTTTGCCGGAAATTAATCAGAAACGAAAATCAAAAACACATACACAATGGGTAAAATTATTGGTATTGACTTAGGTACGACCAACTCCTGCGTTTCAGTAATGGAAGGTAACGAACCGGTTGTGATCCCCAACAGCGAAGGGCGTCGCACTACCCCATCGATCGTAGCTTTCACTGAAAACGGAGAGCGTAAGGTTGGTGACCCTGCCAAGCGCCAGGCGATCATCAACGCAGAAAAAACAATTTATTCGATCAAACGCCTGATGGGGATGCCCTATGATGCGGCTTCCAAGGAGCGCGACAGGGTAACCTACAACATCGAAAAAGGCGACAACAACACCACGCGTGTGAAGATCGATGACAGAATGTATACACCGCAGGAGATCTCTGCCATGGTGCTTCAGAAAATGAAGAAGACCGCGGAAGATCACCTCGGACAGGAGGTCAGCGATGCGGTAATCACCGTGCCTGCCTACTTTAACGACTCGCAGCGCCAAGCCACGAAAGAGGCCGGTGAGGTTGCCGGGTTGAATGTGCGCCGCATCATCAACGAGCCCACAGCCGCATCACTGGCTTACGGCCTCGACAAAAAAGACAAAGACATGCGTATTGCCGTCTTTGACCTTGGTGGCGGAACATTCGACATCTCCGTCCTGGAGCTGGGCGATGGCGTGTTTGAGGTTAAGTCGACCAAAGGTGACACACACCTGGGCGGTGATGACTTCGACGACGTGATCATCAACTGGCTGGCAG
>PUPG01000172.1 GCA_003553005.1 Bacteroidales bacterium | reverse complement strand
CATGCGGAGTAAGCACCACCCTGCCTTGCATCGCGCAGAGCTTGCTAAAGTTTGCCGGGAGGGCTGACGTGCCGAGGGCATCAGCGGAAAGATCTTCATATTCGAGCACATCCAGTGCGGCGCCGCGGATTCGTTTTTCCTCAAGGGCTGCCACAAGGTCGGCCGTATTGACCACCTGGCCCCGCGACGTGTTAATCAGGATGATGCTTTTCCGGAACCGGGCAAGGTAAGCCTGGTCTGCCAGGTAAGTGGTCTCATCGGTCAGGGGTACATGCAGGCTCAGCACGTCTGCTTCCCGAAAGATCTCATCCATATCGGTCTCCCGGACAAAATCATTGCTAAAGCCTTGTTTATATTTGTCATAAGCCAGCAGCGTGCAACCAAAGCCACTGAGACAACGGGCAAATGCGCTACCGGTATTGCCATACCCCACAATGCCCACCGTTTTCCCGCTCAGCTCCGTGCCCCGGTTGGCCTCCCGGCGCCATTGGCCTTCTCTCACCTCCCGGTCGGCCACGCATATCTTGTGCAGGAGTGCGAGGAGCATTCCGGTGGCATGTTCGCCAACCGCCTGGCGATTCCCTTCCGGGGAGTTCAGGCAGACCACCCCCCTGCTTGCAGCAAATTCCACATCCACATTTTCCAGGCCACTGCCCACGCGCCCGATAAAACGAAGCCGTTGACCGGCGGCAATCAATTCCTGATCCAGCCTGATGCGGCTTCGTACGATGATGCCCGTAAACTCATGCATGCGGGCTTTCAACTGCTCGCGGGTAATGTCCGGATCATACACGCAGCTGTACCCCATCCCCTCCAGGTCATCCTGCAAGACCGGGTGCGTTTCATCCAGGAATAATACCCTGCCGCCTTGTTTCATCATCACTGCTTATTGGGGTTCATATTGTTCGTGAAAGGCATCCAGGAAGTCCTGATCCACATTCTCACATCCGCGTCCGACCTCACTGGATGTAAACTCGTGGTAATAATATGGGTTGAGTTCCGGGTCGCCACTGTACCTGACGGGTATCCGCAGCTGCTGACCGGCAACCAGGCCGCCATCGCGGCCGAACCTGCCAGTGTTGCGCGGATGGTTGATGATGAACCACGAACAGACCTGGTACTGCCTGTAGATCCGGCTCCACGTGTCACCTCCCCTGACGGTATACAGTTCATCATCCGGGAATGGCGGAGGCACATCCAGCTCCTCCACAGCCTCTTCAGGCACATCCACTATGGTGTCCTGTGTTTCCGCCGGATCTGGTGCCGGCAGCCGAACGGGTGGCTTTGGGTCAAAAATAAACAGGTCATAGACCATATAACCCACCAGGATACCCGACAGCACAATCATTGCAACTTTTAGCGCATTCAACCGTGCAGTCCTGGTTTTTTTCTTTTCTGATGCTTCCGGCACCGCACGGGATGTGGTGGAGGCACCCCGGGAACTGCCACCTTTCTTCTCTTTTCCAGCCACAAAAACTCTTTTGGTATGATTCACATGATAAAACGAAATCAGCAGCAACGAAGCAGGCTCATTTGCAGTTTCCTTGTCACACAAACCCATGATCCGCAACAACTTTGTCTGCAGCGGCATGGAGTCCTGCATCACTTTTCGGACATCTTTTCGGGAAAGGTGATGACACAGGCAACCTGTGCCCAGCAATATGCAGTCACCGGAAAGTGGTTTTAGCGGGATGGCGGCACTTCGGGGATTCAGCCCGGAATCCTGTCCGACGAAAGCCCTCGTGGCCGCTTCGGTCTGCTCCTCTTCCGGCACGTCAGCTGCCCCATCCCCGGCATGTGTCAATAATGGGTGGAGTTTTTTGCCATCCCACAATGACATGCACACCTGGTCGCCAGCCCAGGCATAATGGAGGACGTTCTCATGATTCAGCAAACAAAGGCAACTGATCCTTTCCGGCGCATTCGACGGATCTTTTTTCGCCAGCTGATAAAGATAGCCACTGCAGTACTTCAGGGCACTGGCCGGGATGTCTTCCACCTGCTCATCGTCGGCATGCTCCATGTAATAGCGTATGCGTTCTGCCACAATGCCGGCCAGCTCCTCCTGCTTTGCATCCCTGCCTTCGCTGGCGACCACTACCTTCACATGGCCAAATGCGGTTTCAAAAGCCTCCTGCCGGTGCAGGCCAGGCAGGTCATCGGTTCCCGGATGCACCTTCCCCGCATATTCAAATGATTTTAGCTTTTTTGTATTCATAGTCAGATCGGCTTTTCCTGTAGCAAACAAAAATACATCCTTTTATCGTGAAAAAGGAGAAAAAATCCATGCAACCACCACTGAATGACCATGCTTACCCTGAATGGGTTTTCCGACGGGGTCAGGCCTGGAGGACCTGCGTGATGGCGACAAAGTCATCGACACTTAACTGCTCCGGGCGTTCGCCGGCGTAATACGCAGGCAGCTTATGCCAGTCCGGGCCAAAGGACTTCAAAGAATTCCGCAACGTCTTGCGGCGTTGGTTAAAAGCGGCCTTCACCACGGTAAAAAACAATTTTTCGTGACAAGGCAGCAGGAAATTATTTTTGCGATGCATCTGCAAGACCGACGACATCACTTTGGGTGGCGGGATAAACACGCCCGGCGGGATATGGAAACAGACCCGGACGTCATAAAATGCCTGTGAGAGCACACTCAATATGCCATACACCTTGCTGCCCGGCGGCGAGGCAATACGCTGCGCCACCTCTTTCTGAAACATTCCCGTCAGTTCAGGAACCTGCTCACGGAAGGCAAGCACCCGGAAGAGGATCTGGCTCGAAATGTTGTAAGGAAAGTTGCCGATCACCGCAAATTGGTCCGTGCCGAACAGCTTATTCAGGTCGTAACGCAAAAAATCGCCTTCGATGATCCTGGCATCATATGCAGGGTAGGCCGATCGCAGATAGTGCACGGACTCACGATCGATCTCCATGCCGTACCATGCTTCCGGATGCCTTTCGATAAGAAATTGAGACAACACCCCGGTACCCGGGCCGATTTCCAGGATATGCCGGTAGGCGGAATGGTTTTCCAGGCAAGAAGCGACCTTCATTGCCACGCGCTGGTCTGCCAGGAAGTGCTGACCCAGGGCTTTTTTGGGCCGTACGGGTGATGACACAGGTATTGCGTTTTCAGTTAACAACGTCGCCCCGCAATTGCCGGAACCGGTTGCGGGCGGTTATGGTGTGCAGGCTGCCGGGGTAGTCGATCATGATCTGTTGATAAAGGGACATCGCCTTGTCGTCCCTTTCAAAAAGATATTGCTGCAGTTCAGCCCGCTGAAAAAGGGCTTCATCTGCGAGCAGGCCCATGGGAAACTGTTCCGTGATCAGGGCCAGCAGGCTGTCAGCAGCCTCATAATCACCTCTTTCGCGCATGATGTCGGCGCGGGCATAGAGCACATCATCCTGGATCTGGTGGTCCGGAAAGGCTTCCTTAATGGAGTCCAGGGTTTCCAGGGCCCTGTCGTAGTGATTCATAAAGATGTGCTGTTCGGCCCGGGCAAACATGAGCAGGGGTTCCGGGTCTCCATTTACGCCCAGGTTATCCTGTATTCGCAGCGACAGCTTCATCGCATCGTTGGCGATCAGCCTGGAGGTCCCGGCCTTCAGGATGTCGAGCTGGGCCTTTGCCCAGTCAAACTCCCCGATGAAATAGGTCAGCCGGGCATTTTTGTACTTGGCTTCATGGGCAAGGGGGTCGTCACGAAACATACGGTCGACCTGCGAATACAACAGGGTCGCATCCCATACCTGGCCGGTATGCAGCAGGATGTCGGCCAGCTCAATGCGGCATTCCCCTTTCACCCGGTTGGAGATCCGGGGAAGATCCAGCGTCGCCTCCAGCAACCCGATGGCCTCAGCGGTGTTGTCAAGATAAAAGGCCTGCAGGTTCGCCAGGTTGCGCACCAGGCTCACGGTGCGGGCATTGATTCCCAGCTCCTCAATTGCTTCTTTGTATTCCCGCTCAATTTCAAGCAGGTCATCCGGATCATACACATAATCATCAGTAACCGACAAAAAGCGGACGTTCAAATAGCCCACAAGGGCTTCCAGGTAATGGGATGCTTCCTCTCCCTGGTCGAGCAGGTACTGGTAAGCTTCTGCTGCTACCTCGTAATGCGCATTGTTTTTACTCAGTTCTGCCACCTCAAGCACCGGTTTCCCTTCCTGCTGGAGGCGCCTGTCGAGCGCCCTGGCTTGCCGGAAGGCGAGCCGGAAATCCTGTTGCTGGATGGAGAGCCACAGGAGCATTTCCGAGTAATGGATGTTGTCGGGTTCGCGTTGCGTGCGTGCAAGGAGTTCTGCCCTGAGCGCATCATTGCGTTCAAATCCGGGATCATGGGCGATGGCGTCCTGGAGCCTGCCCCTGACCCGTTCCATGTCGTCCGGGTATTCATTCATGTAGTCAAGATACTCACGCATCATGGCCGGATAATCGCCTTTCTTCTCGTGGAGCTCCGCGATACGCAAATGCAGGGGATGGCTGTCGCCGAGCAACCGGCGACCTTCCCTGAAGGTGTCCATGGCCCGGTCAAGATAACCACGCGTTTCAAAAGCCGCGGCAAGTCCGGTCACCGCATCCGGGTCTGCCTCCAGGTCATCAATGAGGCCATCAAGCTGGCGGCGTGCCCTGCGCGACTGATCAGCACGGTCGTAGGCCCAGCCAAGGTCTACCTGGTAACGGATATCGTCCGGATTGGCATCGATCTGCGCTTCCACAACCTGGCGCGCTGTCCTGAACTCCTCCAGGGCAAACAAGCTTTCAAGGTAATTGTTGTAGATGACTGGTGTGGGGTTTTCCGCAAACAACTCCTCATAAAGCGCCACCGCCTGTTCGTATTGGCCATCGCGAAAATACTGGTTCGCCAGCCTTTCGTCGGTGGTGTCTTCCGCAAACAGAAGCGGGGCGACAAGCAGGACTGTAAGGAAAAAGACAATGTTTCTGGAAAAATGTTGCATCATAGGAGATCCTTGGGTTTTATCCATTTACGCCAGTAATTTATTCAGGGCAAGACCTGCCTGAGCGGCTGATGCCAGGGCCCAATGCATGTGAATACGTCAACGCATTTTACGCGGTCTTGCCTGGCACCATCACCTGCATATATGCACAACGAAAACCGTGCCGGGTTTGTTTTACATCCCATGACAATACGATGTTTGACGTGGCTGATGCAATCGTGTTTTCCCTAAGCTGCGCATTGACGATGAACGCATCTTGTTGCGCTTGCACTGCCGGCCAATGGGTGTCATTTGATGTATTCGAACCCTGTGTATTTCTGCAATACCTTTGGAATACGAATGCCATCTGGTGTTTGGTTGTTTTCGAGCAGTGCTGCCATTACGCGGGGCAAGGCCAGGGCGCTGCCATTGAGCGTATGGGCCAATTTGTTTTTCCCTTCGGCCGGACGGAATCTCAGCTTCATGCGCTGCGCCTGGTAAGTCTCAAAATTGGAGATCGAGCTTACCTCGAGCCACCGTTTCTGTCCCGCCGAAAACACTTCCATGTCGTACGTGAGCGCTGAGGCAAAACCGAGGTCGCCACCACAGAGCCTGGCCACGCGGAACGGCATTTCCAGTTTCTTCAACAGGCCAGCCACGTGATCCACCATCTCATCCAGGACGGCATAGCTTTTCTCCGGGTGCGCCACCTGCACGATCTCGACCTTGTCAAACTGATGCAGCCTGTTGAGTCCCCTGACGTCCTTACCATAGGATCCGGCTTCGCGCCGGAAGCAAACCGAATAGGCCGTGTATTTCACCGGCAGGTCATCCTCCTCCAGGATCGTATCCCGCAAAATGTTGGTCACCGGCACTTCGGAGGTTGGAATCAGGTAGAGGTCATCTTCGGGGATATGATACATCTGCCCGTCTTTGTCCGGCAACTGGCCGGTGCCATATGCAGAGGCGGCATTCACAAGCAGGGGAGGCTGTATTTCCGTATAGCCGGCCTTCCCTGCTTCATCCAGGAAAAAAGCCACGAGTGCCCGCTGCAACGCGGCACCCTTGCCTTGATATACCGGAAAACCTGCACCGGTCACCTTGGTTCCGGCTGCGAAGTCAATCAGGCGATACGTGGAAGCCAGCTCCCAGTGGGGTTTGGCGTCCCCAGACAGCACTGGCTGCTCGCCTTCTTCCCGCACCACTTCATTGTCCGCTTCGCTGTTTCCGGGAGGCACCGACGGATGCGGCAACATCGGCAAATTGGTCATTAGCTCCTGCAACTCATTGGCAGCCGCATCGAGCTCTTCCTGCAACGCTTTTGATTTTTGCTTCAGTTCGGCCGACTGCGCTTTCAGTGGCTTGGCTTCCTCGCCCTTGCCGGCCTTGAACAATTCTCCAATCTGCCGTGCCATGGCATTGGCCTCCGCAAGGGTGCCATCAAGCTCTTGCTGAACCTGCCTGCGCCGGGCATCCAGATCTTTGATCCGGGTTACCAGGTCACTGGCATCGAAGTTACGGACGGCATATCGCGCAATGACTTCCTGGCTGTTTTCCCTGATTCGTTGGATATCTATCATAGTGCGTATTAGATTTATTGTGGATTCGGTATGTGGCCTTCATTCCTTCTCCAAAGAAATCAGGCGTCTCAAAAGTAGTAAGAATTGAAGCATAAAAAAAATCCTGCCGCAGCAGGATT
>PUPG01000086.1 GCA_003553005.1 Bacteroidales bacterium | reverse complement strand
GAGGTCTCAGTATTTGCTTTATGCCTGAGGTCGAAGGAAAGCTGATCCAGGTCAAGCTTCGTCAGCAATTCTTTGAGGGCATCAGCACCCATCCTGGCGACAAACTTGTTGGGATCATCATCTTCCAGCATTTGGTTTTCCATGGGAATGGATTCCAATGCATTGAAATACTCTTCCTCTGTCAGGAAGTCCATAAAGTTGAGTTCATCCGCTTTGGCACCAGGGTTGATTACCACATAACGCTCATAGTAAATGACCTGGTCCAGCTTTTTGGATGGCAAACCCAGCAGGTAGCCAATTTTGTTCGGCAGGGTGCGGAAAAACCAGATGTGGGCCACTGGCACCACGAGTTTGATATGCCCCATGCGCTCACGACGCACCTTCTTTTCGGTCACCTCCACACCACAACGGTCGCAAACGATGCCTTTATAACGAATGCGCTTATATTTGCCACAATGGCATTCCCAGTCTTTCACCGGACCAAAAATTCTCTCGCAAAACAATCCATCCCGTTCAGGCTTGTATGTACGATAATTAATGGTCTCCGGTTTCAACACTTCCCCGTGCGACCTTTCCAGAATAGACTCAGGAGAAGCCAGGCTGATGGTGATGTTGGAGAAGTTGCTTTTGACGTTGGATTCTTTTCTGAAAGCCATATATTGTTATTTGTTAAGAACGTAGTTCATTTGATTTAACGACGGATGATGTGGTCATCAGTCGAAAGTAATATTGAGGCCCAGTCCCCTGAGCTCGTGTACGAGCACGTTGAAGGACTCAGGAACGCCGGGGATAGGCAAGTTATCACCTTTCACCAGGGATTCATAAGTTTTGGCCCGTCCAATGACATCATCGGATTTCACTGTCAGAATCTCCTGCAGGACATTGGCGGCACCAAAGGCTTCCAGTGCCCACACTTCCATCTCACCAAAACGCTGACCACCAAACTGTGCCTTACCACCAAGTGGTTGCTGTGTAATCAGTGAATAAGGTCCGATGGACCGTGCGTGCATCTTGTCATCAACCATATGACCGAGTTTAAGCATGTAGATCACACCCACCGTGGCCGGCTGGTCAAAACGTTCACCAGTGCCTCCGTCATACAGGTGTACCTTTCCGTTCTCCGGAAGTCCGGCCTCATTCAGGTATTCATTGATCTGATCGATTTGTGCACCATCGAAGATCGGGGTGGCAAATGTCATTCCAAGCTTCTCTCCAGCCCAACCCAGCACGGTCTCGTAAATCTGGCCGAGGTTCATTCTGGATGGTACGCCCAATGGGTTCAGTACAATATCGACCGGTGTACCATCAGAAAGGAATGGCATGTCTTCCTGGCGTACGATTCGGGCTACGATACCTTTGTTACCGTGACGCCCTGCCATCTTATCACCCACCTTCAACTTGCGCTTTTTGGCCATGTAGACCTTGGCAAGCTGAACGATGCCCGTAGGCAGTTCATCTCCCACGCTGGCAGTGAATTTGCGGCGGTTGTGGTTACCCAGAAGATCCTTATACTCAATGGAATAGTTATGCAACAAATCCTTGATCAGCTGGTTTTTCTTCTTGTCCGTAGTCCAGTTGTTGGGATTGATGGTGTTGTAATCCAGGCTGTGCAAAATCTTTTGCGTAAACTTGGTTCCCTTGGGCACCACAGACTCTTTCAGGCTGTTTGTTACACCCTGTGACGTTTTCCCGGACACCAGCACAATCAGCTTGTCGACCAGCTTGGATCTCAGCTCCGCTGCTTTCTGGTTGAACTCTTCATCAAGCTTTTCAATAAATGCCTTCTCTTTCGTTTTGGCTTTGCGATCCTTGATCACCCGGGAGAACAGCTTCTTGTCCACGATGACGCCTTTTGTGGCAGGGGGTGCCTTCAGCGAGGCATCTTTCACATCCCCGGCCTTGTCGCCAAAGATGGCACGCAGCAGTTTTTCTTCGGGCGTCGGGTCGGTTTCACCCTTCGGGGTGATCTTACCGATAAGGATATCGCCTTCATTGACTTCAGCCCCAATGCGGATCAACCCATTCTCATCAAGGTCCTTGATGGCATCGGCACTGACGTTGGGAATGTCGGCGGTGAGTTCTTCCGCACCGCGTTTGGTGTCGCGGACATCCAGCGAGAATTCTTCGATGTGGATGGAAGTGAACATGTCATCATGGACGATCTTTTCAGATACCACGATGGCATCCTCAAAGTTATACCCTTTCCAGGGCATGAAAGCCACCTTCAGGTTCCTGCCGAGGGCAAGCTCCCCATTCTGCGTAGCATATCCTTCGGAAAGCAACTGTCCCTTTTTTACCTGTTGCCCCTTGGTAACAATGGGTTTAAGGCTCAGGCAGGTGTTCTGGTTTGTCTTGGCAAACTTGGTCAGCTCATAGGTCTTGACATCGTCCTCAAAGCTCACCAGTCGTTCTTCTTCGGATCGTGCATAGCGAATCACGATGGAATCGGCATCCACATATTCCACGGTGCCGTCGCCCTCAGCATGCAGCAACACCCTGGAGTCGTTGGCTACCCGTTTTTCAAGACCAGTGCCTACGATGGGCGCTTCCGGCTTGATCAGGGGAACGGCCTGACGCATCATGTTACTTCCCATCAACGCCCTGTTGGCATCGTCGTGCTCAAGGAAGGGGATCAGGGAAGCCGCAATGGAGGCGATCTGGTTAGGTCCGACGTCCATCAGGTTGATTTGTTCAGGCTCCACGATTGGATAGTCAGCCTGGTAACGCACCTTGATGCGCTCTTCCGAGAAGGTGCCATCCTTGTTCAAGGGCACGTTAGACTGGGAAATGATCTCGGTTTCCTCTTCTTCTGCAGAGAGATAAACCGGGCCATCGTCGTGTTTCACCTTTCCATTTTCGACTTTAAAATACGGGGTTTCAATAAACCCGAGTTCGTTCACCTTAGCAAATACACAAAGGGAGGAAATCAGTCCGATGTTCGGGCCTTCCGGTGTTTCAATGGTACAGAGTCTTCCATAGTGCGTAAAGTGCACGTCGCGAACCTCAAAACCAGCGCGCTCACGGGAAAGACCTCCCGGTCCGAGCGCCGACATCCGCCGCTTGTGCGTAATCTCTGCAAGTGGGTTGGTCTGATCCATAAACTGCGACAGCTGGTTGGTCCCAAAGAAGGAGTTGATCACCGACGACAGCGTTTTCGCATTGATCAGGTCAGTTGGCGCAAACACTTCATTGTCGCGCACATTCATGCGTTCACGAATGGTACGCGCCATGCGGGCCAAACCCACACCGAACTGCGCATAGAGCTGTTCACCCACCGTACGCACGCGGCGGTTACTCAGGTGGTCAATGTCATCCACATCGGCTTTGGCATTCACCAGCTCGATCAGGTACTTCACGATGCAGATAATGTCTTCCTTGGTCAGCACCTTGACATCCATGGGGGTGTCCAGGTTGAGCTTTCTGTTGATGCGGTAGCGACCAACATCACCAAGGTCATAGCGCTTATCCGAGAAGAAGAGCTTTTCGATCATGCTGCGTGCCGTCTCATCATCAGGTGGATCGGCGTTGCGCAACAGGCGGTAGATAAACTCTACCGCTTCTTTCTCAGAGTTGGTGGTATCCTTTTGTAAGGTATTGTATACCAGAATGTAGTCATTGACGTTCAGCCCTTCCTTGTGCAAGATGATGGTTTTGACTCCAGCATCGAGGATCTGTTCGATGTGCTCATTTTCAAGGACCGTTTCGCGGTCAATGATCACCTCGGTACGTTCGATGGATACGACTTCACCGGTATCTTCATCGACAAAATCTTCCACCCATGACCTAAGCACCCGTGCTGCCAGCTTACGCCCGACATACTTTTTCAGTCCGGTCTTGGTCACCTTCACCTCATCGGCGAGGTCAAAAATTTCCAGGATTTCCTTATCCGTTTCGAAGCCGATTGCCCGCAACAGGGTAGTAACAGGCAACTTCTTTTTGCGATCGATATAGGCGTACATCACGCTGTTGATATCGGTCGCGAACTCAATCCAGGATCCTTTGAACGGGATGATCCTGGCGCTGTATAACTGGGTCCCATTGGCGTGAACACTGGTGCCGAAGAAGACGCCCGGCGACCGGTGCAGCTGGGATACCACCACCCGCTCAGCACCATTGATCAGGAAAGTACCACGGGGTGTCATGTAGGGAATGGTGCCCAGGTAAACATCCTGGATGATGGTTTCAAAATCCTCGTGTTCGGGATCCGTGCAATAAAGCTTCAATTTAGCTTTTAAGGGGACACTGTAAGTCAGTCCTCTTTCAATACATTCCTGGATGGAATATTTGGGCGGGTCAATAAAATAATCAAGGAACTCCAGGACAAAATTGTTTCTTGCGTCGGAAATCGGAAAGTTTTCGCTGAACACTTTAAAAAGCCCTTCGTTTTTCCGGTTTTCAGGCGTGGTCTCTAATTGGAAAAAGTCCTGGAAGGACTTTACCTGGATTTCGAGAAAATCGGGATAATCAAAATGGGCAGTAACTGTTCCGAAGTTGACCCTTTCTGCGTGTTTTTGTTTTGCTACCAAGGTATGAAGGTTTGAAGTGACTAAAAGCTAAAAAAAGAAGAACAGGATATCGTGTAATAAAGATCAGACTTCTACAGCGAATGAGGCATTCGGCAGAAGTCTAATCTTTATGGGGTAGTAAATGCAAGCTTACTTTATCTCCACCTCTGCTCCGGCTTCGTCGAGCTGTTTTTTCAGCGACTCTGCTTCGTCTTTTGTAACGCCTTCCTTGATGGCCTTTGGTGCGCCATCTACCAACTCTTTAGACTCTTTCAGGCCGAGGCTGGTCAATTCTTTCACCAGTTTCACCACTGCCAGTTTGGAAGAACCGGGTGCCTTGAGGATCACATCAAATTCAGTCTGTTCCTCTGCGGCTTCACCACCAGCTTCTCCACCACCGGCTGCAACAGCAACAGGAGCAGCAGCTGCGGGCTCAATGCCGTATTCTTCTTTTAAAATTTCTGCCAACTCGTTGACCTCTTTCACGGTCAGGTTAACCAACTTTTCTGCAAAATCTTTCAAATCTGCCATTTTCTTATTGTTTTAATTGGGTTTTACTTTTCAAAAATTGATGATGAACGAATGGATTTAGCTTTCTTCTTTCTCGGAAAGCGTCTTGACCAGTCCTGACAAGGTGTTGCCGCCAGATTGCAGGGCAGACAGCACGTTTGTGGCTGGTGACTGCAACAGTCCAATCACATCGCCGATCAGTTCTTCCTTCGACTTAATTGTGGCAAGTACGTCCAGCTGGTCCGCACCAATGTAGAATGACTCTCCTACATAAGCGCCTTTTACGACTGGCTTTTCAAGCTTGCGTGCTTTCTGGAATTCCTTGATCAGTTTGGCAGGGACGTTGCCCGTGTCAGAAAGCATCAGGGAAGTGGGGCCGGCCAGGGTCTCATACAGAGGCTCCAGGTCTTTCTCACTCTTCTCCATGGCTTTCTTCAGCAAGGTGTTTTTCACCACTTCCATCTGGACGTTTCTCCGGAAACAAAGCCTTCTCAGGTTGTTGATGGTTTCCACGTTCAGGTCGGAAGTATCTGTCAGATAAATGACATCGCTGTTTTTGAGTTTCTCGGTAAGCGACTCAAGAATCTGATATTTTTCTTCTCTGCTTTTCATAAAATAAACATCTTTAAAGGCGAAGCACCTTTTGTTTATAATGTTACTGATTTGGTATCAACCTGGATGCCCGGACTCATGGTGCTTGACATGTAAATGCTGCGCACATAGGTACCTTTGGCAGCGGCAGGCTTTAACCGCATAATGGTCTGGAGGAGCTCTTTGGCATTGTCTAGAATTTTGTCCTTATCGAAGTTCACTTTCCCGATACCGACGTGTACAATGCCATATTTGTCCACTTTGAAGTCGATTTTACCGGCTTTCACCTCGGATACGGCTTTCGCCACATCCATGGTAACGGTTCCGGCCTTGGGGTTGGGCATCAGGCCACGTGGCCCGAGGATCCGTCCCAGGGCACCTACTTTGGGCATGACATTTGGGGTGGTGATGACCACATCAAAATCTGTCCAACCTCCTTTAATCTTCTCCACATACTGGTCCAGGCCAACGTAATCAGCTCCGGCTTCCTTTGCTTCATCTTCCTTTTCAGGAGTGCAGAGTACGAGGACACGTACGGTTTTCCCGGATCCGTGTGGCAGCGTAACCACGCCACGCACCATCTGGTTGGCTTTCCGCGGGTCAACGCCGAGACGGATATCCATGTCTACAGAGGCATCGAAACCGGCATAGTTGATCTTTTTCACGATTTCGGCTGCTTCGGATAAGGGATAAACCTTGTCTTTATCGTACTTCGCTAAAGCGTCTTTTTGTTTCTTCGTTAATTTAGCCATTTTTAGATTGCGTTAAGCTTGATTAAAACATAGCCCATGCTTTCAACAGCAAGCATTAAGCCGGGCGTTCCCCTTTGATACGTATACCCATACTGCGGGCGGTACCGGCTACCATGTTCATGGCAGACTCCACCGTAAAGCAGTTCAGGTCTGGCATCTTTTCCTCAGCGATCGTCTTTACCTTATCCCAGGTAATCGTTGCTACCTTCGCCCTGTTGGGCTCTGCTGAACCCGACTTTATTTTGGCTGCTTCGCGCAACTGTACGGCAACAGGCGGGGTCTTGATGATAAAGTTGAAGGACTTGTCCTTAAACACCGTAATGATCACGGGTATCACCTTACCTGCCTTGTCCTGCGTACGGGCATTGAACTGCTTGCAAAACTCCATGATATTCACCCCTTTGGCACCCAACGCGGGTCCTACCGGGGGAGATGGATTTGCAGCACCTCCTTTGATTTG
>PUPG01000122.1 GCA_003553005.1 Bacteroidales bacterium | reverse complement strand
CCACCACATAGGCGGCCAGCTTTTGGGCGTGACGAACATAGGTTGGTCGTCCGGACACCTCGTAAAGCCTGATCAGGGCTTGCGCAAAGAGGGCGTAGTCTTCCAGGAATCCGTCAATTTTCCGGGACCCCCCGTCTGTTGTGCGGTATAGTGTGCCATCGTCATCCATCGCATTCGCCAGGAGATAGTCGGCGGCCCGCATCGCCTTCTCAAGCAAGCGTCCGTCATCAAAAGCCGCTGCTGCATCGGCGAGCCCCTCGATCATCAACGCATTCCAGCCAGTCAGCACCTTGTTGTCCAATCCCGGGGCCACACGCTCCTGGCGTGCTTGCAACAACTGAGCCTTTGCCCGCTCCAGGGTGGCGCGAAAATCATCCGGCGACAAGCCCTTGCGGTGGGCAAATGCCTCAGGGTCCTCTTCCCGCACCAGGATGTTCTTGCCACCCTCCCAGAGTCCCTTGCCACCAACCTCGTAGCAGGCCTTCACCAAATCGGCATCGTCACCGAGGACTGCATCGATTTCCGCTTCCGTCCATACGTAGTATTTGCCTTCCTCGCCTTCGCTGTCCGCATCAAGTGCCGCATAAAAGACCCCATCAGGCGAACAGAGTTCCCTTTCCGCAAAAGCAATGGTTTCATAGACCACCTCGCGGTAGAGCGGGTTTCCGCTCAGCTTAAACCCACGGGCATACAGGGAAACCAGCTGGCCATTGTCATAAAGCATCTTTTCAAAGTGGGGGACCTTCCACTGCTTATCCGTTGCATACCGGGCAAAACCACCGCCTATCTGGTCATAAATGCCTCCCATCGCCATCTTGTCCAGGCTCAGCAAGGCCTGCGTCAGCATCTCCTGCTTTTCCTCCTGCCGGGCGACGTGCATCAGGAACAGGTGATTATTGGGCAGGGGAAACTTGGGTGCACCGATCGTGCCGCCTTCTTCCCCATCCATATACTGCATCAGGTTTTCTGCCATGGAGCGGACGGATTGGGGCGAAAAAACGGCCTTGTCCTCGCCGGCTACCACCAGGCTGCTTTTGGCCACGCCCTCCGTGAGGCTTTCGGCCTGCTTGCGCACATCTTCGAAGTTTTCTTCATACAGCGTAGCGATGCGGGAAAGGATATTCATCCACTGTTCCCTGGGGAAGTAGGTGCCTCCCCAGAACGGCTTGCCGTCGGGCAGGGCGAAACAGTTGAGTGGCCATCCTCCGTGTCCGGAGACCATCTGCACCGCATTCATATACAAGTGGTCGATGTCCGGCCGTTCTTCACGGTCCACCTTGATGCAGACAAAATGCTTGTTCATCAGGTAGGCCACCTCGTCATCCACGAAACTTTCCCGTTCCATCACGTGGCACCAGTGGCAGGCCGAATACCCAATGCTGACCAGCAGGGGTTTGTTCTCCCGGCGCGCTTTGTCCAAAGCCACCTGGCCCCAGGGGTGCCAGTCGACCGGATTGTGCAGATGTTGCAAGAGGTAGGGGCTGGTTTGACCCTTGAGGCTGTTTTCCTTATGCATAAGCTATTGGTTTTTTGTTTCGGTGAGACCACAATATTCCTTGCTGACTTGCCAGAGTTTTTCCGCCACCTCCATGTCCCGGGCGTGGCGGGTGGTTTTGGCTGGCTTTTTCTTGGCGAAATAGCCGCCTGTCACGTGTTCCACCTCCGGCGAGGTGGCCAGGTAGATGGTGGTTTCTGCTCCTTTTTCCGGGGGAATCATAAACAGGCCAAAGATGCGCTGAAACAGGGCAGGCATCTTGTCAAACAGGCGGGTCCTGACCACGCCCGGGTGCAGACAGTTGGCCGTGACACCCGTATCCCTGAGCTCTTCTGCCAGCTTGCGGGTAAAGAAGATGTTGGCCAGCTTTCCCTGCGCGTAGGAACGCATGCTGGACCACCGCTTTTTGCCTTCCAGGTCATTGAAGTTCATCGTGGCCTGCTTGTGGGCGGTGCTTGAGACACTGACGATTCGCGCCGGGGCACTGGCTTTGATGGTGTCCAGCAGGAGATCGGTGAGCAAAAATGGCGCCAGGTGGTTAACGGCAAAGTTCATTTCGATGCCGTCGACCGACTCCTTGCGCTTGGTTTCCCAGGTTCCGGCATTGTTGATCAGCAGATGCAGGCGGGCGTGCTTCGCTTTGAAGGCCTCCGCACATTCCCGGATGGACTCCAGCGAGTCCAGCCTGCACGGCAGGATTTCCACGGAAGCGTTTCCGGTCTTTTCAGCGATCTCCTTTTTCAATGCCGCTCCCTTTTCAGGGTCACGGACCGGCAATACCAGCCGGGCTCCCCTGCGGGCCAGGTCCAGGGCAGTCACGCGTCCGATGCCGGAAGTGGCCCCGGTAATCAACGCGGTTTTATCTTTTACGTCCATAGGATTCGATTTGTGGTTTGTCATACAGTCGCCGCATGGATGGCACCAGGATGGATCCGGCCGGGCAACCCGTGCGTACGGTAGCAAAACATTTTACCTGAAAAGATTGTTTGAATGACAGGCTGTTGTTTGACCACACCCCGGGCCGGTTTATCCGGCCGAAACATAATCACATCAATCAATGCAACGCAGAATGGCCTTCGTAATCTTTTTTTCGATCGTACTAACCATCTACGCGCTGGTTAACTATTACATTTTTATCCGTGGGATGCAGGCGCTGCCCCAGGAAGGTGCCGCCAGGAGCGTCTATGTCTGGATTTTCTGGGTCCTGGCAGCAACCTATGTGGCTGGACGCATCCTGGAAAATCTCTACCTGAGTACCGCCAGCGATGTGTTGGTGTGGACAGGGTCGTTCTGGCTGGCCGCGATGCTCTACTTTTTCCTCCTGGTGGTCTTTTTTGACCTGGTGCGCCTCATCCACCATTGGATCCCCTTCATTCCGGCCTCGGTAACCGACCACTTGCCCCGCATCCGACAGTATCTTTTTGCCGGCTCGGTGGTTTTGGTGATGCTGTTGCTGACCGTCGGACACCTGAATACGCGCAACCCGGTGGTGCGTGAAATAAGCGTTGACCTGGGCCATAAACAGGCACCAGGCGTAACGCAATTGAATGCGGTGCTGCTATCCGACATTCACCTGGGTACGCTCATTGGAAATGGCCAGTTTCGGCGCATCGTAGACCGTGTCACGGCACTGGAGCCGGACATCATTTTCCTGGCTGGCGATATGCTGGATGAAGACCTGGAGCCGGTCTTGCGCCAGAACATCGGGCAAACGCTGCGCCACCTGCACGCGCCCCTGGGGGTCTACGGCGTGATGGGCAATCACGAACACATCGGCGGGGCAAGGGATGCCTACCAGTACCTGGGTGACCACGGCATACAAATGATCCGGGATGATGCGGTAAAGGTGGCAGATGCCTTTTATGTGGTGGGACGGGAAGACCGGGACAAAAGGAGGTTCAGCGGACGGGAGAGAAAACCCTTGCGCGACATCCTGGAGGGGGTAGATCAGCAGTACCCGGTGATCCTGCTGGACCATCAGCCTTTTTACCTGGAAAAGGCCGCCGCGTTGGGCGTGGACCTGCAGTTGTCGGGACATACGCACCACGGACAACTTTGGCCGCTTAACTACATCACGCAGGCCATGTACACCATCAGTCACGGCTACGGAAAAATCAACGGCATGCACGCCTATGTATCCAATGGCGTCGGCACCTGGGGTCCACCCATACGCATAGGCAACCGTCCGGAGATCGTACAGCTGCACCTCCGCTTTGCAGATGAACAATCAGGAATGGGTGTTGGAAAGAATGAGAAAAGATAAGTAGTTTACTCAACCACCAGGTCAGACGCGAGGTTCCGGGTCAAAAATTCGCGGGAACCTGCACCACCAACCAGCAAACAAACACAAGCTTGCGGCATATAAGCCGGGTGAATCACGGGGAGCAAATTGCCCGTCAGAAACTAATGGGCTCCTCCTCCCGGGTGTCGGGTTTTTCTTTCTTTTTGAATCCGGAAAACATGCGGCCAAACCAGGAGCTCATCCGGGAAAACATTTCGTAAGCCTGCTGAAATGCGGCGTAGCCACGTTTGATGTTGGACAGGAAGTCGGAGAGTTTTTCGAAGGCATCCACGCTCTCATTCAGGTTTTTTTCTGCCATGAGCGCTTCATAGCGCAAACGCGCCTTTTCGACCCGGATGTCGTGCATTGATTTTACGTGGCGTATGGCTTCAAACATAATGCGCAATGATTGGGTGGTAATTATTGATTGTCAAGAACATGCCCAGCAAGCAGCAAGTATCAGCCCAATGGGATGGTCCGACGCGGCCTGATTCCCATCAGGGTGATGCCCGGCAGGGCAATCAGGCGTGGGGTTCTTTTTTTTCGCCATCATCATCTAAAAAAATATTTTTGACGGCACGGATGGCGATGCGGCCAAAAATCCGTCTCCTGGCCATGACCAGGATGACCATCAGCAGGAGGTACAAACCAGCCACGATCAGCAGGCCGTAAAGCATGGAATCCATGACCTGCCCCAGGTATACAGCAAGTGCGCCCGACAGGAACAACAGGCCAATGAGTCCTGCCATCAGGATGAAAACATTTGCCAGCAGGAAACCAAGCCCCCTTACGGCCTTCTCAAAAATGAGCATGCCATAGTAAGAAGACTTAGTCTCCAGGTACTTGACAATGTGCTGTTTCAGATTGGCAATTTGCGTAAACAGTTCTTTGCCGTCCATGAAAATGAGGTTACCGGTTTATTTGTTCTCTTCGGGCATGGCCTTCTTCACCCGGTCTTTGGCATCATCCGTTTTTTCCTTGATGTAGCTTTTCAGCTCATCAAACTTTTCATTGAACTGTTTTCCCAGGTCTTCTCCGTATTCCTTTCCCACTTCATTCAACTTTTGCCTGGTTTCTTTTCCGGATGTCGGTGCAAACAGCAATCCAGCAGCCACACCGACTGCCGCGCCAAATACAAATCCAAATACTACTTTTCCGTTTGAACTGCTCATAATATTGTCTTTTAGTCGGTTAAACAATCTATTTGTCCTGTTAACAAGCGAAAAAACCTAATTTTTTTCACGCTCACAACAAATATAATAAAAAAACCCGCCATTCACAACGGATTTCTTTTACGCCGCGCCCGATCCAAACATTTTAACACTTTTTGCGTATAAGAAAGCAGGAATGTCTTGGGGAGTTGTTATTTTTACCCTGGAATCGTGCAGGCCAGAAGGATGCGGTGGCAGCAAGGGCGTTTGGGCAACCTTTTTTCGGGCGATTTATTGACCTTTCGCCTGTTTAATATGGAGTCATTCAGCAAAAATGAGAAACCGATGATAAAAAAAGAAGTGCAGATCAGCTATTATGAGGTGGAAGACGTGAGCGCGCTGGACAAGCAGGAGCAGGAGCTCGTGACTTTGTCCCGGCAAATGTGCGATCAGGCCTATGCGCCCTACTCGGCTTTCTATGTAGGTGCGGCGGTCTTGCTTGAGAATGGGGAGGTGATCAAAGGGTCCAACCAGGAAAACGGCGCCTATCCGAGCGGACTTTGTGCCGAACGCGTGGCTGCCTTTGCCGCATCAGCCCTTTTTCCCGGCATGCCGATGAAGGTCATGGCCGTTAGTGCGCGCTCCAACCGCATGAAGATCGACAAGCCCGTATCGCCCTGCGGTGCCTGCCGGCAGGTGTTGCTTGAATATGAGCTGGCACAGGAAACCCCCATGAAGGTCCTGCTCACCACCGAAGCGGGCAGCATCCTGGTGATCGAAAAGGTCCGTGACCTCTTGCCCCTCGCCTTTTCCGGAAACGGGTTAAAAAGCTCAGATTCCGGAGACAACAAATGAACAAAGCTTTTCCATTCTGTGTTTTTCCACCATCCGGAATGATTGCGGTCGTTTGATCCCCCGAACGCACTCCGGCTGCTGTTGTATTGACCCATTTTACGAATCCAACACCTTACAAGATGCACAAGCTTTTACTTTCCTTTTTCTTTCAGATGATGTTCCTGGCGGCTTTCGCCGGAAGCGACAAACCGGCCTACCAGCTTTTTGACCGGGAAGGCGATGCAGTAAATTATGAAGCGCTGTTGTCGGCGGCCACGACCAATGACATCGTGTTGTTCGGTGAGTTGCACAACAACCCGATTGCCCATTGGCTGCAGTTGGAGCTCAGCACGGACCTGCACGCGCACGTGGCAGAAAACCTGGTACTTGGCGCGGAAATGTTTGAGGCCGATAACCAGGTCATTATCGACGAGTATTTCAGCGGACTGATCATGGAAAACCATTTTACTTCAGAGGCCCGCCTTTGGAACAACTACGAAACGGATTACCGTCCATTGGTCGAGCTGGCCCGCGAACAAGGCCTGTCCCTCATCGCCACCAACATTCCGCGCAGGTATGCCGCCATGGTCCACCGTGGAGGGTTCGAAGCCCTGGAATCCCTCTCCGACGAAGCCCTCGCGTGGGTGGCTCCTTTGCCCGTTCCGTATGATCCCGACCTCCCGGGGTATCGTGCCATGCTTGAGATGGAGGGAATGCCGGCCCACGGCACCGAGAACTTTCCCAAGGCACAAGCCATCAAGGATGCCACCATGGCCCACTTCATTCTCCAGCATCTGCCTGAAAACGGCATCTTCATCCACTTCAATGGCGCTTATCACTCCAACAACGACGAAGGAATCGTATGGTACCTGCACGAGTACAGCGAAGACAACCCTGCGGTGCTAACCATCAGCACGGTGGAGCAGGATGCCGTCGATCAGCTGGAAGAAGCCCATCACGGCCTGGCCGATTTCATCATCGCCGTGCCCCGTACGATGACCAAGACGTATTAGAAGGACGAAAGGACGAAAGGTCGGGGCATGCGGTGTTTTTGGGGTGGATTGG
>PUPG01000118.1 GCA_003553005.1 Bacteroidales bacterium | reverse complement strand
TCGAAATGCCGAAAAGTCCAAAAAATCAGGCATTAAGCAGACTAATGCGGTATCCTCCATAGGTGATCGTTTACTTTGTTAAAACCTTATCCTCAGGGTCAGACCGGTCTGATGCCTGTCTTTTCCGAAGCCGCCTGGCGATTGCAGGGTTGACGGATACAGGCCCATGGTCAGGTCTTCGCCCACGTCAAACGTCATCAGGTGGGCGTCCACGCTGGCATCCAGAATATTCAGCAAATAGAGTGCTGCGGTTAGCATATACGTTATCTCCAAATTCCTGCGATAAAAGTTCATGGCCCGCTCCAGTTCGCTATCGGAATAGAGCGGATAATCATCTACGGTATTTGGATTGCCATCCACCCTTGCGATCCAGGCTTCGCGCCATTCCCGGTAATTGCTGTTGTTAAAGTCAATAAAATAAGCCAGGGTGCCAAAGCCGGCATATATGATGGGTACCTTCCAGTACCGTTGGTTGTAAATTTGTCCAAGGCCGGGAAGCGTTGCCGAGAGCATGGCAGCCCGACCTGGTGAAGGCTCATGTGGCATGACTTGCTCGTCGTTTGTCGCGTTGCCGTTTGGGTTAGCCTGTTGTGCGTGCAAAGCGCCGGTGGGCATCAAAAAAAAAAGGGCGAGCACAACAATGCCAAGCGGTTTTCTTGTGGAAAGCCGGAGTTTCCCCTGGAAACACTTCCTGTTCATGTGATCGGCATGTGCCACGAGCGCGCTTATCAACTGTCCTTGAGTTCTTTGACGATTCGGTCAAACGCTTCCTGGGAGTCAAAGTTGATGACAATGCTTCCTTTGCCTCCTTGTTTATTTTTGATGTTGACCCGGGTGTTGAATTTTTTGGTCAGCTCTTTTTGAAACACCTTTTGTGTCTCTGTGATTGCCTGCTTTTTGGGTTTTTCGGGCGGCGGTGTGGTGTCGTCTTCTTCCGCATCGCTGACGATCTGCTTCACCACTTCCTCGAGTTCTCTCACGGAGAGGTTTTGCTCGATGGTGTCCTGGTACACTTCCATCAGGGTAGGGACGTCTTCGAGGGGCAGCAAGGCTTTTGCATGGCCCATGCTGATAAGTTCCTGTCTCAGGCCCAGCTGGATTTCGCCGGGCAGGTTCAGGATCCGCAGGTAGTTGGCAATGGAGGGCCGGCTTTTGCCCAGGCGCTCACTGAGCGACTCCTGGGTCAGTTTATAGTCCTGGATCAGTTGTTTGTACCCGAGCGCAATTTCTACCGGGTTGAGATTTTCGCGCTGGATGTTTTCGACAATGGCCATCTCCAGCATGGCATGTTCATCCGCGGCCACGATGTAGGCAGGCAGGTCGGCGAGACCGGCCAGCCGTGCAGCTTTGAGGCGTCTTTCACCGGAAATGAGCTGCAGCTTGTTGTCTTCGAGCTTTCGTACCGTAATGGGCTGAATCACGCCCTGCTCTTTGATGGATGCCGCCAGGTCATTCAGCGCTTCCTCATCAAAGTCGGTACGGGGCTGGTGTGGATTGGTCTCGATGATGTCGATCGGCACTTTGCCAATGGTGCCCGTGGGGAGCAGATCCTTTTCCACATCATAGGTAGGCTGGGCCTCTACACCTGAGTTGTCAAGCAAGGCGCCCAGGCCTTTTCCCAAAGCTTTCTTTTTGGCGTTCATATCTTCAGTTTTTTGTCTTTCTCCTTGATCCTGGTCATCCCGTTCTTCTGGAGGATCTCCCTGGCCAGGTTCAGGTGGTTTAATGCCCCGCGGCTCTGGGCATCATGCATGATGATGGTCTCTCCAAAGCTGGGCGCCTCCCCGAGCTTGATGTTGCGGTAAATGACGGTATCAAAGACCAGATCCTGGAAATGCATCTTGACCTCTTCGACCACCTGGTTGGCCAGGCGCAGGCGCGCATCGTACATCGTAAGCAGGATGCCCTCGATCTCCAGCCGGGTGTTTAGCCTCGACTGCACAATCTTGATGGTGTTCAGCAGCTTACCCAGACCTTCCAGGGCGAAATACTCGCATTGTACCGGGACGATCACAGAATCGGAGGCGGAGAGCGCGTTCACGGTGACCAGTCCCAGCGATGGCGAACAGTCGATGATGACAAAATCGTATTGATCCTTGATCTTGTCCACGACCTTGCGCATCATTTGCTCGCGGTTGGGCATGTTGATCATTTCGATCTCGGCACCCACCAGGTCGATATGTGCGGGAATCAGATCCAGGTTGGGCGTATCTGTTTCTATGATGATGTCCCTGGGATTGACGTCATCGATGATGCATTCATAGATGCTGGTCTTGACGTGCTTGGGGTCTATTCCACCCCCTGATGTAGCGTTCGACTGCGGATCCGCATCGATCAGGAGGGTTTTGTGTTCCAGGATCGCCATACTTGCAGCCAGGTTAATGGCTGTGGTGGTTTTCCCGACTCCGCCTTTCTGATTGGCAATGGCAATAACTTTAGTCATAGATAAGATATCAACGTGTTAATGGTCAGTAAATTCCAATACCACACTTCACGACACAAATTACTCCGCCCGTAAAGCCTGATTGCAAATTTACAACTTTAGCTTGCTTAAGCCCTGTTTTTTGGTGAAAAAAACCGGTCGTCTGTCTGTATCCTTTGCCTGAGCTGCTATTGGAGATTTTCCTGTGTCCAGTCGATCTCCGAACCAAGCAAGCTGTGCGGGATGAGATATACGATGAATAGGATGATGGCGGCAGCAAGCACCCAGGACCTGTGGTAAGGGTCTTTTCTTACCTTAAAGAATGCGATGAGCCAGAAAATGAAGGATATGGCTGTTTTATTGTCTGTGAGGTCGGTTCCGAAAGGCCATCCTGTCCACCAGTCGCCAAAGGCATATTTCTGAACGATCGGGCCAAAGACCAGGCCACCCAGGATTAGCGTGACAATCGTCCACAAGGCATAGCGATAGGTTTTTTCTTTGAACAGGGCAGCCAGACCTGCGCGCATGCTGAACAGCATCGCCGCAAACATAAATATAATGTGTGGGGTTAATGCCCAGGCAGGCACGGCATCCCTGAACCGGATCACGACGGGTTCTTCGGTCAGAACGGCCTGCTCATCACCCTTTTCCAGCACGACCTGGTACATCACCTTCCCGGCAGCTGGCTGCTCAGGGATGTATGCCGTAAGATGGTCTTCTTCCCTGGCCAGGCGCAGCGTATCCCATTGATCGTGACTGGGATAACGCTTGTAGCGAAAATAGCCGTGGATGTCCCTGTCCTCAGCCTTAATGCTTACAGGGGCGTCACTGGGCTGGTCCCATGTCCTGATCAGGCGGTAGCGAATGTTTTCGTCAGCGATCTCAACCTGTCCGCGTTCGGGCTTCGTGGGGCCCGTCATGCGGGTATACACAGAGCTCAGCAAGGTGATGACAATCGCAATAATCCAAAATAGAATGCTTCTCTTCATAGTTGTTTGGTTTAACAATTAATCCCGTATGGCGGAGAAATGTTCAAGAATCCTGGTATGATGGATGGCTTGATAAATTTCCTGCATCATATTGGTTCTGATGTTTTTTTCGATGAGTTTCCTGTTGGTTTGTTCCGGATAGGTCCTGTTGGAAAGGAATACAAACACGAGGTTTTCTATTGGGTCTGCCCAGACGTAGGTGCCGGTAAAACCGCTATGGCCGAAGCTCATGGGCGATGCACTTTCTGCAGCAGGGCCGTTGCTGCCCGGCTCCAGTGAAGGCTTGTCAAAGCCCAGGCCCCTTCTGTTGTCATTGCCGGCAAAATGGGCCGTGGTGAAGTATTCGATGATGCTGCGGTCTGCAAACTGCTCCCCGCCGTATTGGCCCTCGTTCAGCATCATGTGCATCAGTTTGGCCAGGTCGCCGGCATTGGAAAATAAGCCGGCATGGCCTCCGACTCCGCCGAGCATGGCCGCGGCCGGGTCGTGCACGTGTCCGTGAACAACCTGCCGGCGCCATAACGTGTCCTGTTCCGTGGGTACGATTCGCCCGGCATCCATCCGGCTAAGCGGCCGGTAGCCCATGGTAGCCAGTCCCATGGGTGCATAAAAAGTGTTGTGCGCAAACTCGTCCAGGCGCTGACCAGTTACATGCTGGATTAACTCGGCAAGCAGGATGAACCCCAGGTCACTGTAGCGGTATTCATCTTTTTCCAGCAGCTCTGCATCCAGGATCTTCTGGAAAATGGAATCGCGGAAGTTGCTGTGCATATATAAGCCATCGGCAACCTGCAGGTTAAACACCGCTGAGGGTTGATGCGCATAAATTCCTTCCAGGTAGCTGCCATCCTGATCCATTGTTTCCAGGTAGAAGGGGATCCAGGGCTGCAGTCTGCCCTGGTGGGCCAGGATGTCCCTGATGCTGATCTCCTGGAGTGGGGAGTCCTGGATCCACGGCAGATAGGTGCCAATGCCCTCGTCCAGACTGATGCGGCCCTCTTCGTAGAGTTTCATGATGGTGATGGTGGTGGCAGCGATCTTGGTGATGGATGCCAGGTCATATACATCGGTGGTCAGGACCGGGGCCAGGCTGTCATAGGTATGATGGCCAAAGGCTTTGTGATAGATCATGATGCCATCCTTCACGATCGCGACCTGGCATCCCGGGTAGGCTTCTTTGCGGATGCCTTCCACGGCCATGGAGTCGATCCGGGCGAGCAGACGGCTTTGAATGCCGGCTTCTTCAGCATAGCCGAAGCGAATGCGCGATGGCTCCGGGGTAATGATCCCGGTAGCGTTTGCGAAATGCTTTCCGGATGTGACGGGCAGTGCGCCCAGGGTTTGCACCCCGCCAAAGATGGCTTCGGCGGCCGCAGATTCAAACAGCTTGCCCTCCTGGTAAGCGACAAGGATGGCCTCGGACTCCAGAATGCCTTCTTCGAAAAATGCCAGGCTGTAAGGATTGGCAAACAGGCTGAGAATCGCATTTTGTCGCCTGGCAATGGCATTCACAAGCCCGATGGTCTTGCCATTGATGCCATAGTCCCTCGACAGGAAAAAGCTGTTGTCGTGCACCGACAAGATCACCAGGTCGTATTCGGCCAGCTTCTCCATCTTGCGGGCAGCGTGCTGCGGACTATGGTATTTGTCTATGCCGTAGGTGGAAACGGGTGCATATTTTTCCAGCCTTTGGTGAAAGACGTTTTCCGGCGTTTCGCCGATGGCAAGCGCGGCAATCTTTTTGCCGGCCAGGTTCCTGATGGGCACCAGTTGGTCCTCGTTGCGCACCAGGGGTAAGGATGCCTCCACCAGGGCTTTGTTTAACACCTGGTTTTCGGGGCTGTTCAGGTCTTCGACAATATTCTCCGGTGAGGTATATGTGAAGTTATCGAGCCCTGCTTGTTCTTTGTGAAACAATACCTTGCGGCAGGTTGTATTCACGAGGTCTTCGTGGATGATCCCATCCCGGATGGCATTTTTGATGGTGCTGATGGCTGCAGGGACATCCTCGGGCAGCAACAGGATGTCGTTACCGGCCATCAGTGCCCGCAGCTCCAGTTCTCCCGGTTCAAAATAGTCGCTTACACCGCGCATGTCCAGGGCATCGGTGATCACCAAACCGTCGAATCCCATCTCCATCTGGAGCAACTTGGTGACGATGTTGTGGGACAGGGTGGATGCCAGTTTTGGTTCCGGCTCCAGTATGGGCATTTCCAGGTGAGCAATCATTACGGATTGCAATCCCTGTTCCATCAGTTTACGGAAAGGGTAGAGGTGAATGGCGTCGATCTCTTCAAAGGGATGCTGCAACAGTGGAAGCGTGTGGTGCGAGTCCGCATCCGTGTCGCCATGCCCGGGGAAATGCTTGGCACAGGCAATGATGCCGGCATCCTGCAGCCCGTGCATGTAAGCCAGCCCTTTATCTGCCACTTGTTGCCGGTCTTCGCCAAAGGCCCGGAAGTTAATCACCGGGTTTTCGGCGTTGTTGTTCACATCTACGACAGGAGCAAAGTTGATGTGGACGCCCAGGCGGGTCAATTGCCTCCCAATTTCTTTACCCATGCGGTAAACCAGGTCATTGTCCTGAACTGCCCCCAGGGCCATTTGCCTGGGAAAAGCATCCACACTGTCGAGCCGCATGGCCGGACCCCACTCCGCATCCATGGCAATAAGCAATGGTGTTTTGGCCTGGCTTTGCATCCGGTTTGTGACGAGCACCTGCTCGGTGGGGTATCCGCGGAAGAAGGCGGCCCCGCCCAGGTTGTAGTCTTTTACAAGGTGGACAATGCTGTCGTAATAAGCTTCATCCTGGTCCGTATGCACCCGGATCATCAATAGCTGGGCAATCCGCTCCTCCAGGGTGAGGGATTGAAATACCGAATCGACCCACGGCGTGCTATAAGGGCATTCCTGGGTGGCGCCTGTGGACTTCCCGGCAGATTGCGTACCCGGAGCCAGCAGAAAAAAAAGCAACATTAAAAGGGTAAAGTGTATCCCTAAAACCAGAAAACTACGCATGCCGGTAACAGTATAGCTTTAACGAAATCCAAACTTACCCTGCAAAGATAACACAATCGGCGTTTTAAGCGCTATGGCGCGTTTTCATTTTTTGATTTTTTTGCCTGGTAAAACTTGCAGACTTTCGTGAGGGGGCATATATCGCATTTCGGTTTGCGGGCGACGCATATGTATCTGCCGTGCAGGATAAGCCAATGGTGGGCAATGGCCAGCTGGTGCCTTGGTATGTGTTTTACGAGTTGTTTTTCTGCTGCCAGGGGTGTTTTCGCGTTGGTCGTCAACCCAATCCGCTGCGCCACGCGAAAAACGTGGGTGTCGACAGCCAAGGCCGGCTTGTCATAGATCACGGAGGCGAGCACGTTGGCCGTCTTGCGGCCCACCCCGGGTAGCTTGATGAGGTCGTCCACCTCTTCCGGGATCTGGCCCTGGAAGTCGCTGATGAGCACCCGCGCCATGCCGAGCAGGTTTTTGCTT
>PUPG01000249.1 GCA_003553005.1 Bacteroidales bacterium | reverse complement strand
TCCATTGGTCAAAGCGCAGGTTATCAATCAGGATCAGGAAGACGTGTTTTTCTTCTTTGATCAGCGGCAGGCATTTTTCGCGGAAGGCCGTGTGCGACAACACCGGCTTGGTCTCCGCACTGCCCTTGAGCCAATCCACATAATGATCTTCTACGAACTGGCAAAACACGTTGTTCGCTTCCGCTTTTTGCTGCAGAAAAATGTCCCGCAAGCCCTCATCCTGTGATTTGGCCAGCTCCAGTTCCCAGTATACCAACTTGCGGTAAATATCCTTCCACTCATCAAAGTCGAGCGAAGGCGAGAGGCTCATCCCGATCTGCCGGAACTCCTGCTGATACGACATCGATGTTTTTTCGCTGACGAGTTTGCGGTTTTCCAGGTTTTTCTTCAGTGCGAGTAGGATCTGGTTTGGGTTGACCGGCTTAATCAGGTAATCAGAAATATTGCTGCCAATGGCCTCATTCATGATGGTCTCCTCTTCACTTTTGGTGATCATCACCACTGGCAGTCCCGGATATTTGCTTTTTATTTTCTCCAGGGTTTCCACCCCGGTAAGTCCAGGCATATTTTCATCCAGGAAGATCATGTCAAAGGGATGGTCTTCGATCAGGTCCAGCGCTTCGGAACCGCTGTTTGTAGTCACTACATCATAACCTTTTTCCCTGAGAAACAGGATATGCGGTTTTAGTAAATCAATTTCGTCATCTGCCCAAAGAATTTTCGCACTTGTCATGGGGAATAAATTTTAGCGGTTACTGGTGTCGTGTCAGCGACACTGGCAAATGTAACCAAAAAAAGGTGAACTTTATTTTGCCGGATAGCCAAAAAATCTGAAATTAGTGGTCCGTTGGCTTGTGTCATGTCAATGCTGCTGTGGAAGTTAAGGTGCAGAGATTTTTTCTCCGCGCAAAAAGATGAAGACCTTGGCCAGCCAGGGTCGCACTGACAGGACACCAATCCGGCTGTAAAATCTTTTTGGCCATATAGGCAAATATTGGTAACTTGCGCCCGCATTTAACCCAAGCATTAAGTGAATGGAATATTCAGCCAGACAGATTGCCGACTTCCTTCAGGGTCAACTAGAAGGCGATGCAGAGGTGAAGGTGTCGCAGCTAGCCAAGATTGAAGAAGCCACGGCGGGCACCATGACCTTTTTGGCCAATCCGGCCTATACCCCCCATATATATACCACACAAGCTTCCATCGTACTTGTCAGGGAGGATTTCCTTCCGGAAAAACCCATCAGCAGCACCTTAATCCGGGTAAAAGACCCCTATGGTGCTTTGGCGCAACTCCTGGAGTTGTACAAAAACAGTTTGCCGCAAAAAAAAGGCGTGTCTGCGCTTTCATTCATTGCTGACACGGCCAGTGTAGGTGAAGATGCCTACATCGGGGAATATGCCGTGATTGGCGAGCAGGTGGAATTGGGAAAAAACGTGAAGATTTATCCCCACGTGAGCATCGGCGACAACGTGCGCATCGGGGATAACACCACGATATTCAGCGGCGTGCGGATTTATGAAAGCTCGCAGATTGGGGCTGATTGCACCATACATGCCAATGCGGTGATCGGCGCGGACGGATTTGGTTTTGCGCCGCAAACCGACAACAACTACAAGAAGGTCGCCCAGATCGGCAACGTAATCATCGAAGACAAGGTGGAAATCGGTGCAGGAACAACCATCGACCGGGCCACCCTGGGCGCGACGATCATCAAAAAGGGCGTGAAGCTCGATAACCTGATCCAGATCGGCCACAACGTGGTGATTGGCGAAAATACGGTAATGGCAGCCCAATGTGGCGTGGCAGGATCTTCCAAGATCGGAAAAAACTGCATGATTGGCGGCCAGGCAGGCATCAGCGGGCATCTTACCATTGGGGATGACGTAAAAATGGCTGCGCAAGCAGGTGTGCCCTCAAATATCAAGGATGGTCAGATCATTATGGGGTCGCCAGCCATGGAAGCGTCGCAATACCGAAAAGCATTTATTTATTTCCGCAACTTTGAAAAGCTTGTCAAGCGTATCGACGAGCTGGAGAAAGAAGTGAAGGAGCTTCGCTCCAAATAATACAAAGATTCTTGTCATGGATGAAAAACAGAGAACGATCAGGCAGCCGGCCACAGTGGAGGGGCACGGACTGCATACCGGAGAAAAAGTAACCTTAACCATAAAGCCTGCGCCCGTTAACGCGGGCATTCGTTTTTTACGTACAGACATTGGTGAAGATGCCTTCATTGAGGCGGATGCCAGGCTGGTATCGGAAACGGCAAGGGGCACATCCCTGGAGAAGGATGGCATGCGCATGGCCACTGTGGAGCATGCATTGGCAGCCCTGACCGGGGCCGGTATTGACAACGCGATCATTGAGGTCGACTGCCCGGAAACCCCCATTCTCGATGGCAGCAGCAAGTATTACACGGAAGCCATAGAGGAGGCCGGTGTGGTGGAGCAGGATGCTTTCCGCGACTATTTTGAGATCCGGGAGCCCATTCGCTTTTATCACGAAGAAAAAGATTGCGAGATCATTGCATTGCCTTCCGACGAATACCGGATCACCTGCATGATCGACTACCAGTCCAGGGTGCTTGGCCATCAGTATGCCAGCATGAAAAGCATCCGTGAATTCGGCGATGAGATCGCCGGCTGCCGCACCTTTGTGTTCCTGCACGAACTGGAGTACCTCTTAAACCAGGACCTGATTAAAGGTGGTGACCTGAGCAATGCCATCGTTTTTGTCGACCGGCCCGTGAAGCAGCAGGAACTGGACAGGCTGGCCGGTGTCTTTGATCAGCCCACCGTTGAGGTGCGTGAAGAAGGCATTCTTAACAACCTGGAGCTAGCCTTCCATAATGAGCCGGCAAGGCACAAACTGCTGGATATTGTGGGCGACCTGACCCTGACGGGCAAACCGATCAAGGGACACATCATTGCGTCCAAACCGGGGCACGCTTCCAATGTGCTTTTTGCCAAGCACTTGCAAAAACAAATCAAAAAACGGATTGAGCAAGAGCAAATACCGGTTTACGATCCGGAGATTGAGCCAAAGTATGACATCAACGACATCCGGCGAATGCTCCCACACCGGCCGCCCTTCCTGCTTGTCGACAAGATCATTGAGGTGACTGACTCCTCGGTGGTAGCCGTTAAGAACGTCAGCATGAATGAGCCCTTCTTTGTGGGCCACTTTCCGGATGAACCCATCATGCCTGGCGTGCTCCAGGTTGAAGCCATGGCGCAGGCAGGTGGCATTCTCGTGTTGTCCACGGTAGATGATCCCGAAAATTATTCCACATACTTCCTGAAGATCGACAATGTCCGGTTTAAGCAGAAAGTGATTCCCGGGGATACGCTCGTGTTTAAAATGAGTCTGATCAGTCCCGTAAGACGAGGCATTTGCCACATGAGGGGCATTGCTTACGTAGGGAGTAAAGTGGTGATGGAAGCCGAGATGATGGCACAAATTGGGAAAAATCAATAAAAAGAAGAGCAGATGAACCAACCTTTAGCTTACGTTCACCCGCAGGCAAAGATTGCCAGGAATGTCGTAATTGAACCGTTTGTTACCATTCACAAAAATGTAGAAGTGGGAGAAGGCACCTGGATAGGTTCCAATGTCACCATCATGGAGGGGGCAAAAATCGGAAAGAATTGCCGCATTTTCCCCGGTGCTGTGATCAGTGCCATCCCGCAAGACCTGAAGTTTGCAGGAGAGGAAACCACGGTAGAGATTGGAGACAACACCACGATCCGGGAGTTTGTCACCATCAACAGGGGCACAAAAGAGAGCAATAAAACCGTCATCGGCAACAACTGCCTCCTGATGGCTTATGTACATGTGGCCCACGATTGCTTCATCGGCAACAATTGCATCCTGGCGAATGCAGCCAACCTGGCCGGCCATATCAACATCGACGATTATGCCATCCTGGGCGGATTGTCTGCCGTGCACCAGTTCGTGAACATCGGTGCCCACGTGATGATATCCGGTGGCTCACTGGTCAGGAAGGACGTACCGCCTTTCACCAAGGCCGCACGGGACCCGCTATCCTTCGTGGGGATCAATTCCATCGGCCTGCGCCGCAGGGGATACGACAGCGACAAGATCAATGAAATTCAGGACATTTACCGGGTGATCTACCTTAAGAACCTCAATGTAAGCCAGGCACTGACCTATATTGAAACCGAGATGCCCGCCTCCCCCGAAAGGGATGAGATCCTCAGCTTTGTTTCCAAGTCCAGCCGGGGCATCATGAAGGGTTATTCCTACCACGAAAAATAAGCTTTCGCAATGGTTGCCGTGAGCTGTAAGGATCTGGGTAAACAATACCAATACAGGTGGGTGCTCAAAAGATTCACTTACAGCTTCCGTGCAGGTGGGCATTATGTGATCGCCGGAAAGAATGGCAGCGGCAAATCGACGCTGATCCGGATGCTTTCCGCCTACCTCACGCCCAGCGCCGGCATCATCCAATGGAGCAAGGATGGCCAACCCATCGATACCGACCAGGTATATCTGCATACAAGCATAACCGGGCCTTATATGGAGGTACCCGAAGAGTTCACCTTCCCGGAGCTGATTGACCTGCACCGGCAATTTAAAGGAATGCCTGTGGGGTTGAGAACCCGGGACATCCTTGACCTCAGTGGCCTGGAGCCATTCGCCAACAAGCCGGTCAAATATTTTTCATCAGGAATGAAGCAGCGGGTCAAGTTATGCCTGGCACTCATAACCGGCAACGACCTCTTGTTGCTGGATGAACCCTGTTCCAACCTCGACGCGGATTCCCGGCAATGGTACCGGCAAATGCTCGAAACCCACGGGAAAGGCAAAACCATCATTGTGGCCTCCAACCACCAGGAAGAAGAATACCCCGCCAATCACACACGTATAGACATATAAACATAAGCAGACGTCGCTTTTTGCTTCCCGCTTGCCTTTTTTTTATTACTTTTGTTCAAATTTTTATCGCAATATTGATTAATATCAATTTATGGCAACTACAGCAGACATTCGCAACGGCCTGTGCCTGGAGCTGAACAACGAACTATACACAGTCGTCGAGTTTCAACACGTAAAACCCGGCAAGGGGGGTGCATTTGTACGCACCAAACTGAAAAACCTGAAAACCGGCAAAGTGTTGCCGCACACCTTCAATGCCGGACATAAAATTTATCCGGCCAGGGTGGAGAGAAGGCCTTATCAGTTTCTCTATAAAGACGACATTGGTTATCACTTCATGCATACCACCACCTTTGAACAGATCAGTATCGAAGAGCACCTCATCAACGCGCCCGAATTACTCAAGGAGGGGCAGGATGTGGAAGTTGTTTATCATGCAGATACGGAAACACCGCTCAGCTGCGATCTTCCGCCATTTGTAGAGATGGAGATCACGTATACGGAGCCTGGCGTCAAAGGGGACACGGCCACCAATACCCTGAAAGCGGCCACGGTGGAAACAGGTGCGACGGTCAATGTGCCTTTATTCATCAATACCGGGGAGAAGATCAAGGTGGATACACGAACCAAAGCCTACGCAGAACGCGTAAAATAAGTAAAGTCCCATGCAACTTAAGCCACAGAAAACACTCAGGGAGGTAGCCGGTTATATCGACGCGGAATATGCCGGTGATCCCGGGATGGCTATCAGCGGCATCAATGAGATTCACCGGGTCGAAAAGGGAGACGTCACCTTCGTGGACCATCCCAAATATTACAAGGCAGCGCTGAATTCAGCAGCCACCACCATCATCATCAACCAGAAAATGGCCTCTCCCAATGGAAAGGCCCTTATTTTTTCTGACGACCCTTTCCGGGATTTTGTGGCCCTGATCAAAAGATTCAGTCCCTTTGAGCCGGCCAGTGCCATGATCAGTCCGACGGCAAAAATTGGCGAGGGTACGGTCATTCAGCCAGGCGCCTTCATTGGCAACCACGTTACCATTGGGGATCACTGCCTCATCCATGCCAATGTCACCATCAACGACCACAGTGTGATCGGCAATCGCGTGATCATCCATTCCGGAGCAGTCCTGGGTGCCGACGCGTTTTATTTCAAGCGCCGCCCGGAGCATTACGACAAGCTGGAATCTTGCGGTCACGTGGAGATTGGCGACGATGTGGAGATTGGTGCCAATACCACCATTGACAGGGGGGTGTCTGGCATTACGACCATTGGTGCCGGCACCAAGCTGGACAACCTCATCATGGTTGGTCACGACACCATCATCGGCAAGAATTGCCTGTTTGCCGCCCAGGTGGGCGTGGCAGGATGCGTGAACATCGAAGATGATGTGATCCTTTGGGGTCAGGTTGGCGTGCAGAAGGACCTGACAATCGGTCAAGGTGCCGTGGTATTGGGCCAGTCGGGCATCGCCAAATCGTTGGAAGGCAACAAAACCTATTTTGGATCACCAGTCCTGGAGGCCAAGGAAAAGATGAAAGAGCTGGCACTCATGAAGCGCCTTCCTGCCATTGTAGAGAAACTGTCCAGTTAATCCCGCGCGGATTCCACTACCTTATTTCAAATGCCGGACAGCAGCTGCACATGCCAGGCTGACCGTTCAGGGCAGACAAGCACTAATCGTACTGATACTCGGTTGGTCCGGCCTCATCGGGATTGTATTTTGAAGGGCATTTCAGCAGGATGCTGCTGGCCAGAAAAATACCTTCCTCGTAACTGCCGATCAGCACCACCTCATCCGACCTGCCAAAATCAGTCGGTTTCCCGCCAAAATACAACACCTCTGAAGTCCCTCCGTGGCTGTCATCCATGTGAAAGCGCAGCGTAAGGGTGTTGTCGACCACTTCTTCCACGATGGGCTTACCGGGCACAAGCTCCCCGATGATGTGAAACTCCCGTTCAGGCATGGACCTGGCATCGGCAAAGCTGGCGTAGGTATCCGCATTGTATACTGTACTGACAATGGCGCCTATGGCGATGACCACAAATACCAGCCCGATGATCTGGTTACGCTTCATGTGTTTATGTTTTCATCTGTTTGTATTTTTTCAACTTATTGGTTATCTGAAGTTTATGTTTTCAACAGGAGTGCTGTTGGCTATTGGCCGTTGGCTTTTGGCAAGAAAGCCAAGAGCCAATAGC
>PUPG01000116.1 GCA_003553005.1 Bacteroidales bacterium | reverse complement strand
TCAAACCTCAAACCTCAAACCAGTAACCCCTTAACTCAGTAACCCTTAACTTTCTTGCCAACAGCCAACAGCCAATACCAAACAGCCATTTACCCCCTGATCCGAAGGAAAGCGTATGCCATCTCCAAACCTTTGATTTGGTATTGTACGAATTTACGCAATTCTTCATAATCTCCCCGGGCATGTTTCAGGAATGTGGAGGCCTGGCCATAGATGGCGGGGAGCGCAGATTTGCTGGTCAGGTAATATCCGTCCAGGAATGACTTGATGCCGCCTGATGCGATGAGTTGTTTGCAGCGAATCTCTTCTTTTTCTTCGTGGACGATTTGGTTGATCATATTGAGCATGTCGGCGGCATCGTGACCGATAAACGACAGGGGTTCAAACAACTCTTTGGGCTGGTTTTTGTCGCGAAGCAGCTCCACTTTGGCAAAGTTTGTACCTCCGAATGCCCCGAATTCAATCGCAGCAAGTGGCATTTTAAGCAGTGTGCGCAGGCTTTCCATGCCCATGCCCTGGCCCACCTCTTTGGCCATCACGGGGAAATCCACTTCTTCGAGCAGTTGTGCGATCGATTCTGCAGGGGGTCTTTGCAGGCGGTCGCCCTCGGGTTGAAACCATTCCTGCATGGGGTTGATGTGGATGATCAGACCATCGGCCCGGAGTTTGTCCACCAGCTTGCTGATCTTGTCCTGCTTGTTTTCCATCTGCAGAATTTCCAGCTGGTTGATGCCGAGGTTGGCATACAGCGGGAGATCGTCACCGATGAGGTCGCGTACGTCAAAGTCGGGGAAATACGTGTCGTCATCGAGAATGATGCGGCAGGAGCCCAGTCCCATCCCCATGCCGAATTCCCGGCATGCCCTGGCCAGGTTTTTGTTGATGTGCCCTGCCATTTTGGTGCCTCCTGTCATGCTGGAAACCCATAGCGGCAGCTTCAGCGTTTTGCCAATGAAGGTGCTTTCCGGGATGGCCCCCTGGGGGTGCTTGCTGAGCAACGGCTCATACATGAACCGCTTATCCAGCTGATCGGTAAGTGTTTGGGATGCAAAGGCCAGGTCTATGTGGTCTTTTTTTCGGTCTTCCATAACGCGGGGTGTTTATACGCCCAGGTAGCGGGAAATGACCAGGCGCAGGATCTCAGATGTACCCTCGCCAATCTGCAGGAGCCGTTGGTCACGGTAGAATCTCTCCATGGGATGGGGCTTGAAGAACCCTTTTGCGCCGTGGATCTGCAAGCCTTCGTCTGCAATTTCCCTGGCTATCTCAGAGGTGTATAGTTTAGCAATGGCAGCTTCGCGGGCGAACTGCATGTTGTTATCTTTTCGCCAGCAAGCGTTGTACAGGGTGTTTTTGGCCAACTCGATCTTGATGTCCATGTCGGCCAACTTGAATCCAACGGCCTGAAACTTGGAGATGGGTTTGCCAAACTGCACACGGCTTTTGGCATGTTCAAGAGAGGCCTCCAATACGCCGCGCGACAGGCCCAGGCCGATGGCAGCGATGGAGAGGCGACCGGAGTCGAGTGTGTTCAGCATGATGCGACCGCCCTGGCCTTCTTCACCCAGCAGGTTTTCCGCGGGCACCCTGCAGTTGTCAAAATGCAGCTGGCCGGTGTCGCTGGCACGCCACATCATCTTGCCCTTGCTTGGCTCTGAGGCAAAACCGGGTGTTCCTTTCTCAACAATGATGGCAGAAAGCCGTTTTTTGCCCCTGTTTTCGCCGGTAACGGCCTGCAAGGTGATTCCCCCCGAAATCGGAGAGGCTGAATTGGTGATGTGTGTCTTGCTGCCATTGATCACCCATTGATCTCCTTCCAATTTGGCCGTGGTTTCCGACCCCATGGCATCAGACCCCGCGTTTTCTTCGGTGAGGCCAAATGCCCAGGTCATTTTCCCGGTACACAGGGGTGGGATGAAACGCTTCTTTTGTTCTTCTGTGCCATATTTCAATATGGGGGCAATGCCCAGCGAATTCACTGCAGCCACGGTGGCTGCCTGTGAGCTGTCGACGCGGGCCAGCTCCTCCACAATGATAATGTAGGATAAGGTGTCCAGGCCTTGTCCGCCTAATTCTTTGGGGACCTGTATCCCAAAAAAACCCATCTCGCCCATCCTTGCAGTCAGCTCTGCAGAAAAAATCTCCTTTTCGTCGAGTTCAGCTGCGACCGGCTTCACCTCCTGCTCAGCAAAATGGCGAACCTTCAGCCTTAATTCTTCGTGGCCCTCTGTTAAAAATAGACTTTGCGACATGTATGATCAATTGATTTTTAACGTAATATGGAAATATATTGCTATAAAAATAACAACAAGTGATGCCATTAGGTTTTGTAAAAGTATAAATTTTTCTTTATTGGGGAGCTATTTTTCCGTGGGTTTATCGGTTAAAAGCACCAGTGGGGCGTTGTCTGCAACCACTTCACCGGGTTTCACATGGACCTTTTTGATGTATGCCCTGGCGGTTGCCGTGATCTTGTTCTCCATCTTCATGGACTCCAGCACCAGCAGGGTTTCTCCTTTGCTGACCTCCTGTCCTGCGTGGACCTGAATGTCAATGACGGTGCCGTGCATGGGGGAGTGAATCATGCTTTCTCCCTCAAGTACGGGATTTTCATTGATCTGTTTGAGCGTTTCCTTGCCCAGGTGCCTGACGGGTCTGACTTTGGCGGTTTTGCCCTCATGCTGAAAAATGATCTCGCCATTGTCTGCGAGGTAGAACAGTTTGTGTACACAACCCGCCATCTCAATGGTCATGGTATGCTGGCTTTTATCCAGCAGCGTCACGTTAACCAGTCCTGTGTCAAGTGGTATGCTGATGCGGTTGGGGGCGTGATACACATAGTTGATGGTGAATGTATTGTCGTTGATCATCAGGCTGGCTTCGGGAAGCAGCCTCCAGAAACCGATCTCGCCCCATATGTTATGGCCATTTTTGTCGCTGGCATGGGAAAACAGGAAGGCCATGGACAGCAGATGATTCTGTTCCAGCACTTCGTGGTGACAGTCCTTAAGCGGCTGAGGTTCAACAATCATCCGCTCCGCAAGCCCTGTGTCCGTTGCCCCCATGGCAAATGCATCCGTACCCAGGATGTCTTTCAGGAAGGCGATATTGGTTTTTACGCCAAGGATCACGTATTCATTCAGGTGGCGGATCATGTTCTTCCTGGCCGTATCCCTGGAGGATGCATGAAATATGACTTTGCTGATCATGGGGTCAAACAGGCTGCTCACTTCACCCTGGGTGTCCAATGCCGTATCTATCCTTAGCCGGTTATCCGCTGGTGTTTGATGCAGCAAAACCTTACCCGGTGAAGGCAGGAATTCGTTGTCGGGGTCTTCTGCATATATCCGGGTTTCGATGGCATGCCCCTGGCATTGCAGACTTTCCTGTGTATAAGGCAGCGGCCTGCCGGCGGCAATGTGAATCTGCTCTTTCACGAGGTCTAGTCCGGTGATCATTTCGGTGACCGGGTGTTCCACCTGGATGCGCGTATTCATTTCCAGGAAGTAGAAATCGTCCCCCTCTACAAGAAACTCCACCGTGCCGGCACTGGCATAGCCGATATGCCTGGCCAGCTTTCGGGCAGCTTCCATCATGCGGTTGCGTAAAGACTCTTTGAGGTTCGGGGCGGGTGCCTCTTCGATGATTTTTTGGTGCCTTCGCTGCACGGAGCATTCTCGCTCAAAAAGGCTGAGTACGCTGCCGTGATGGTCTGCCAGCAGCTGCACTTCGATGTGCCTGGGTTTGGCCAGGTATTTTTCGATATAGACCTCGTCGTTGCCAAAATAGCTCAGTGCTTCGCGGCGTGCCCGCTGGATGGCCTCTTCCAGCGCTGCGGCATCGTTGGCAATGCGCATGCCCTTGCCGCCACCGCCTGCTGCTGCTTTGACCAGCACGGGAAACCCTGTCTCTGCGGCCTTTTGCAGCAACTGTCCGGTATCTCCCGCAGTCCCATCGATGACTGGCACACCCAGCTCTGCAGCCAGCGTGCGTGCTTCCTTTTTATTGCCCATGATCCGGATGGCTTCGGCTGAAGGGCCAATGAAAATCAGTCCGGCATCCTTCACGGCACTGGCAAAATCGGGATTTTCCGATAAAAAACCATAGCCCGGGTGGATGGCATCGGCGCCTGCCTCCCTGGCCAGGCTGATGACCTGGTGAATGTCGAGGTAGGTTTCCGTCAGCGTCTTTCCATTTAGTTTGAAACGTTCCTCGGCTTCCCTGACATGCAGCGATGCGGCATCGGCCTGGTGGTAGATTGCCACGGAAGAAATGCCCATCTGGTGAAGGGTTTTCATGATCCTTCGCGCAATTTCACCGCGGTTTGCCACCAACACCTTGTTTATCTGAATCATAGGCTATATAATAATATGGTCAAGAATGATCTATTGTTGCCACCAGGCCTTCCGTTTTTCCAGGAATGCCTGCATGCCTTCCCGGGCTTCGGCCCCCGCACGGGTGTCGTCCAGCACCTTCAGCGTATGGGTGATGGCGTGTTCATCCAAGGGTACATTCGATATGTGCTGAATGGTTCGCTTGGTGGTCATCATGGCCCCCGGTGCATTGTGGATAAAGTGGTTGCAAAGATATGATTTATAGGCTTCCAGTGCATCAAGATCGCCGGTTTTATCTACCAGGCCCGCATCCATCGCTTCTTCAGCTGAAAATGTACCGCCCAGCAACATGAGTTGCCGTGCCTTTCTTTCCCCCGTCCTTTTGGTCACATAGGGAGAGATGGTCGCAGGAACCAGTCCCAGCTTCACTTCGCTGAAGGCAAACTCCGCATCGGTGGTCGCCAGCACGAAGTCTGCAGCCGCGATCAATCCCAGGGCACCGCCCATCGCTTTGCCATGGGAAACTACGATGAGAGGCTTCCTGAACAGATAGGTTGCCTGGAAGAGTTTGGCAAGCACGGCTGATGGGCGTGCGCTCCCTTCCAGGTCTGTTCTTTGCATGAACTTCAGGTCGGCACCGGCACAAAAAACCGGTCCCTTGCCCCGGAGAATCATCACACGGACATCCTGGTTGTGGGCGGCCCAGTCAAAGACATCCGTGAGCTCTGCAGCCATTATCTCGTCAATGGCATTGCGCTTCCCAGGTCTGTTCAGCAGAACCTCCATGACCTTGCCTTCAAAAATGACCTGTATGTGTTGATAGGCTTTCATCTGTTTGTTTTTTGTTATCTGGTTGTTGTTGTGGCACTTACGTTCTTGGTGAAAGTTTAGAAGTTGTGTTGCAACTGTTTGAGGTTTGAGGTTTGACGTTTGAAGTTTGGGGTTGCCTCGGGTAACCTCAAACTTCAAACTTCAAACGTCAAACCAATTGACACCCGCGACAATAATCATCCTCCTGTGTGTCAAAAATCCTGTCATGGGCGTTTGGCTTCGCCGAGCTCGCAAGTGCTTGGTTCATTTGTTTATGGTTGATGTCGAAACGTCAAAAAGTCGAAATGTCAGAAACCATTATATCTGGGGCGCGGTGTGTGTAATATGTCATTGGTTGCTTCCGTGTGCTGTATTTGTTTTGCGTGCTGACCACAAAACCTGCATCGCCATTCGCGGTCAGAGTGGCCAGATCACGGGCAACAGCAACATGGCAATGGCCATCACCACCAGGGTGAGGGGGATGCCCACCCGCAGGTAATCCCTGAAACGATATCCACCGGGACCCATGACCAGCAGGTTGGCCGCATGTGCTATCGGGCTCATGAACACGGATGCTGCAGCAATGGCTACTGCCATCATGATGGTTTGCGGCGATAAGTCGAAGCCTGCAGCGGCTTCCAGGGCAACCGGTGCCATGATCACCACCAGTGCGGCAGGGTGGATGGCAATGGTCATTGTTGCGGTGAGCAGGTACAAGCCGGCGATGACCCCCCAGGGGCCAAAGTAGCCAAAAGCGTGCACCACGCCGGCAGCCATCGTACTCGCTGCCCCGGTGCTTTGCATGGCCGTGCCGAGCGGTAGCATACCCGCTATGAGAAACACCGCCCGCCATTCGATGGCCCGGTAGGCTTCTTCCATCTTGAGGCATCCGGTAAGGACCATCAGGATGATGCCTGCCACGGCTGCGATGGCCAGGGGTACAATATCCAGCAACACGGGTATCAGGATGCCCAGCATCACCAGGGCTGCTGTCATCGCCTTTTCCGTCCGCTGCGGCCTTCCGGCCATCTCGGTCAGCAGAATGAAGTCCGGTTCGCTGTCGATCAGCTCGAGCTTTTCCCGGTCTCCATAAACCAGCAGGGCCTCCCCGAACTCCAGCGGCATGTTGTGCAAATTTGTCCGGTATGCCTTGCCCTCACGCCAGATGGCCAGTACGGTAAGCCCATATTTTTTCCGGAAGTTGATCTCGCGAAGTGTTTTTCCTGCCAATAGCGAGCGTGGCGCCAGGATCACTTCGGCCATCTGGATGTTGTCTGACTCAAGGCTTTGGGTTTCCGGCACATCTTCGTCGAGGAGTTCCAGCTCCTTCAGGCCTTGCAGCAATGGCAGGTCGTGAATGTTGCCTTTAACCAGGATCCGGTCACCGGTTTTTACCTTGGTGCCGGGCGCATAAGGCTGCAGGTTGCTATCCTTGTCGAAGGTGCCGATGGCCGTCAGGCCAAATGCACTGCCAATGTGGCTTTCTGCGATGGCCCTTTCAAAAAGGGCTGCATCATCGCCAACCTCCATGACGAAAATCAGCTCATGCAGGTTGTAGGTGTCCATCAGCTCTTTGGAGTCTGGTTGATGCACCTCGCCAATGACGCCCTCTGACTCCAGAATGGCGATCCGGTCCCTGGGGCCTTGCAAAAGCAGGATGTCTTCTTTCTCTAGGGTCAGTTCGTGCAGCATGGTCCGCTCTATCCTTTTTTCTCTCCGTACGGCAAGCACATTGATGCCCAGGCGCCTCCTGAAATCTGTTTCCTGCAGCCTGCTCCCTGTGAGCGCAGATGTTTGTGTAAGCCTGGCTTCATAGATCTGCAGGTCTTGTCTGAGCAAGTCACGTGCGTCAAAACCTTCCTGTGCGGGCAGGATGATGTCCCAGTGCTGCATGGCTTTTAGGGCCTCGATGTTGCCCTGCACGTGCAATTTATCGTTGCTGTTGATGATGGTTTCCGGTCCCGGACTCAGCATGGTGGTGCCATGCCGGATGATGGCCACCACGTTCAGTCCCAAACCGGCGCGCAACCTGCTTTCGGCCAGACTTTTCCCAGCCAGGGATGAGCTCGGCTTGACTTTCAGCATGAAGCTGCGCGATTGCAGGTCATAGGTGGC
>PUPG01000087.1 GCA_003553005.1 Bacteroidales bacterium | reverse complement strand
ATTTTTAATTTATGATGACTACATTTCAAAATCTTGGTTTGACCATGCCGGTTTTGCAGGCACTAAAAAGCAAAGGATATCAACACCCCACACCCGTTCAGGAACATGCCATTCCCCCGATCTTAAAAGGAAAAGACCTTTTCGGAAGCGCGCAAACCGGCACCGGCAAAACTGCTGCCTTTGCGCTGCCCTTATTGCATTTGCTCGTGGAGGGCCAAAGGTTTTCGAAACACCCCCGGGTGTTGGTTTTAGCCCCAACCCGCGAGCTTGCACAACAAATTGGGGATAGCTTCCATGCCTATGGAAAGAACACCCGCTTAAAAAAAGCGGTCATATACGGCGGTGTTTCCCAGCACACGCAAGTCAGTGCGATCAGAAGGGGACCAGACATCCTGGTTGCCACACCGGGCCGGCTGCTGGATCTGCTGGAGCAAAAACATCTCAGTCTGCATGCCGTTGAGCATGTCGTACTGGATGAAGCCGACCGGATGCTTGACATGGGTTTTATCCATGACATCAAAAAGATCCTTTCCCTGGTGCCGGAAAACAGGCAAACGCTATTGTTCTCCGCAACCCTTTCTTCGGAGGTCAGGAACCTGGCTAATCGCTTTTTGAAAAAAGATGCGCATAGCATCGATATTGCAGCCCAAGAAACCAGCTCTTCTGTAACCAACGAGATGGTGTATCACATTGACCGCGCATCGAAAATCAATTTGCTTCAGCAGCTGGTCAAGGAAGAAGGCATAGACCGTTCTTTGGTGTTTACCCGCACAAAAAGAGGTGCCGACAAGCTGGTAAAAAGACTTGCGCGCGTGGGGATCATGGCCCAGGCCATCCATGGCGACAAATCGCAATCGCAGCGCTTGCGTGCATTGAAACAGTTCAAAGATAACAAGTTGCGCATGCTTGTGGCAACGGATGTGGCCTCCAGGGGCATTGACGTGCATGATCTTTCCCACGTGATCAATTATGACATTCCTGAGCAGACTGAAACCTACACGCACAGGATCGGTAGAACAGGCAGGGCCGGACTGGACGGATCAGCATATTCGTTTTGCAGTCCCGAAGAAAAAACCTACCTGAAGGACATCCAAAAGTTTACCGGGAAAAAGATTCCCGTGGGAATGCACCCCTTGTGTAAATAACATTCAGGCCAAAGCCGTATGCTCGGGCCGCTGCCTGGGATATCCACATTTTTAAATTAATTACTTTCAGATAGCCAGGATTTGCTATTTTTATCCCATGCGAAATATTGGGATACAATTGGCAAGCCTGGCTATTTTGATTTTGTTAACCGGATGTGAGGTGCAAAACAGGTATTTGCGATCGCGTTATGGCACTTACCGCTTGTTCAATTCGGAGAAACTGGAAGGCAAGACAGACCTGGAGAGAGCGGGTTACACCCTGGTGCTGAATGAGACCTTTGAGGAGAAATCCTGGAACGAGACCGGCGACGAGAACCACTGGAAAGTCGGTGGATCGAACATGTATCACCCCCGCAGGCTTAACGTCCATTATGGTCCACCAGAGCTGAGAGAAGGTGGCTATGCTGCTTTTACCAGCCAATACAACCCGAAGGAGATCTACGTATACCAGCTGGATTCTGTCATTGAGTTTCCTTACCAGGTAAGCAAGTTGTTTTCCTACAACTTCCTGAAGCAGCAATACGGGTATTTTGAGTGCCGCATGACCTTGCCTTATGCACCGCACAGCTGGCCTGCCTTTTGGCTGTGGGGACCGCCATGGCCACCAGAAATTGACGTCATTGAAGCCTACGGAAGGGAAACTGGCCGGGATGTGGTGTACCAGGAGATCAACATGCACTGGGGCACGCAGGAAAATCCCAAACAACTGGGGGCCTGGCCTATTAAAATCGGGTCGCGCCGCCACATTGGCCGGGAGGTTTATGTGTTTGCGGTGGAATGGACACCCGAGCGGATTGATTTTTATACCAATGATGTGCTGATCTATCGCTTTGACGATCAGGAAATCCTGGACAAATGGTTTAGCGAACCCATGTGGGTGGTCATCAACAACAGCATCCGCCATGCTGGTCTGGAAGAGCTGGGCAAGGATTACTATTCGGAGTTCCTGGTCGATTACATACGCGTGTACAAGCCGAATGAATAACCAGGCTAAAGCGGTTTACATCGGTGGTTCTGCCACCCTTTCCAGCTCAACGGAATGTGTTTCGCCGTCTTCGCGCAAGGCAGACCAGGTCATGTTGTCCCCGTTCAGTTCGATGCGCCATGCCTCAAAGCCCTGTTCATTGTTTGCTGCCAACGGACCACCATGGAAATTCATCACCAGCAGGCCACCATAGAGGTAGTACTGGTTGTCCTCATCCGCATGCATGAGCCAATTATCCTCATCATCCCGGAAATACAGGCTATAAGACCCGTCCATAAAGTAGTCAAAGTAGTATTCTGCTTCTCCCCCATTGGCACCGCTTGCCTGCGCTTGCCATGTACCCGGCAGGTCATCAAGATGATCATCCGTGACCCTTTCCAGGGTATAGGTATGCGGATCGGGATGTGGCTCACCATTGATCATAAATATGGGTACGGAGTAGCGCATATGCTGGTCATCTATCTCATGGATCTCAAATTCCATATAAAACTCGTCGCCAAACACATCGGGTCCTTCCACGATGACCATGCCATTTTCCACGCTGTAAGTGTATTCGGTATTCTCAAACCAGGAGCTGTTGGCATCATCGATGTCGAGACCAATGGCGTAGCGCTGCGAAAAGTCAATGCGGTAATCCGTCATGAAAGCTTCGTTGGTCACCACTGGCTCGTCATCCACCTGGGTGTTGACCCACATCCCCCTGATCTGCTCCTCCAGGTCGAGAATCTCGTCATTGTCATCATCGCTGCATCCCACCAGCATAAAAGAAGTGAATAAGGCCGGCAGCAGGCCGGAAAACAAGAATTTTTTCCACATGGCATCATGTATTTTGGTTAGTAGTTCTGCATTTTCTAGTCGTAGCAACAATGGCGTTTTAAAAATTGTTCAGTGGCCCATGCCCTTCAACTGAGCAAGATGGTTTTGTGAAGCTGAAGGCACGCAAATGGTGTTGTTGCATGCTAGCCGGTTTGGTCAGCATCAAAAAAATATTTACTTTCACTTGGTCTTTACCCAGGTTCGGATTGCTGAAAATGAATGCTTTTGCTGGAATAAGCTGAAAAAAAGCGAATGAAGAGACTCAACAAGTACCCCATATCGTGAAAGCCTTTGTGCATAAACATATCATCTTCCTTCTTCTGGTCCTGCCGTCTGTTGCCGGGCATACACAGATTAAGGACATTGGCCTGCCAACCATTATTAACCACCAGCGGCACGCATATGATGCCAGTACACAAAACTGGTCGGTTACGCAGTGCAGCCGTGGGTTTATGTATTTTGGCAACAATGATGGGGTTTTGGAGTACAACGGCACCAACTGGCATACCTACCCCATGCCCAATGGTTCCATTGTGCGCTCTGTACTGGCAGCGGGCAACGCCATTTTTGCCGGCGCCTATGAAGAACTGGGCTTTCTTGCGCCAAATGAACGGGGCGAACTGGCCTGGAACTCGCTGACCCATCTGATCCCTGCTTCTTTCAGGGACTTTGACGAAATATGGAACATCTATGAAGATGATCAGGGTCGGATCATTTTTCAGTCCTTTTCATATATTTTTATTTATGCGGACGACGAGATGCAGGTTATCCAGCCCAAAAGCGAATTTGGGTTTATGCATGAGGTAGGAGGCGCATTTTATGTGGTTGAACGTGAGACGGGTTTGATGCGTTTGGAACATGACAGCTTATCCCTGGTAACCGATCATTCGATTGCCAGGCAACAGGAAATTTCCTGCATCATCCCCAAAAGCAGAAACCAGTTCCTGGTCGGTACATCAAGCGAAGGCGTGTTCCTGTGGGATGGACAGCAATTAAGCCCCTGGGATAGTCCGATTAACGAGCGATTAAAGCAGGACAACATCTATTCAGGCACCAGGCTTTCTGACAACAGCTACGCCTTTGGCACCATCAGCAATGGGGTCTTCATCACTGATGCTGAGGGGAATTTTGTACAGCACGTAAACCGGTCGAAGGGATTGCAGAACAACACGGTACTGGCTTTATTTGAAGATCGGAAAAACAACCTATGGATGGCCCTGGACAATGGCATTGACTACATAGAGCTCAATTCGCCCTTTTCCATGCTTAACCACAATTTTAATATTGAAAGCGTTTATGCCACGGCAGTGCATGAAGGCATGCTGTATGTGGGAACCAACCAGGGACTTTTTGGTCTCAAGCTGGATGACATCAGCAACCGCGAGGTATCGCCACCCCGGTTTCAGCTGGTCGCTGGCACAGAAGGACAGGTATGGAGCCTGGAGGTGATAGACAATACATTGCTTTGCGGGCACAATTATGGCAGCTTCCAGGTTAATGGCTTTCAGGCCCGTGAGATCGCGGATATCCGCGGTTTCTGGTCTTTCCTGGAGCTACCGGAGCACGACAATCTGCTGATTGCCGGCACTTTTTCCGGACTTGTCAGGCTCGAAAACATTGATGGTAACTGGTATTTCCTGGATGAGATCGAAGGATTCAGGGAGTCAAGCAGGGATGTATTTCTGGACGACCGTGGTCAGCTTTGGGTGTCACATGGTTACAAGGGGTTGTTCCAGCTCGAAACCGCAACTGGTTTTTCTGAGGTCACCAACGTACACTTATATCGTGGCGAAAAAGGTCTGCCTGAAGCCCTGCCCTACAATTTACAGGAGGTGAACGGCAAAATGGCCGTGACCACACACGCCGGTGTTTTAACATACGATCACCAAAATGACGTGTTTGTTTCTGATGCGGATTTGTGCCAGTTATTTGAAAACAAGGGATTTATTGATCAAATCTATCAGGACGACCATGGAAATCTATGGTATTATACCTATGATTTCATGGGGCTGATGCGCCGACTCGAAGATGGTACATTCCGGGACATTACCGCGCCTTTTGAACGGATTAATGCCTTTCTGCTGCCAGCTTTTCAAAACATATCCATTTTAGACGCCAACAACGTATTTATTGGATCGCAGCAGGGATTGATCCATTATGACCCGGCAATCATTCACGATTACCAGGTTACCGAACAAGTGAGCTTCGAAAAAGTATCTTTTTATGGAAAGCCGGAAACACGGTCCTACGCCATGCACAGCAGGGAAATCCTGGAAAACCACGAGCACATGCTGGATTTGCCCTTTGCCTCAAACGATGTAAGCTTTATTTTCACGGCCCCCATGTATGAAAACCCCGGCGCGATCAGTTTTTCCTACAAGCTGACAGGATTTGATCCAGATTGGTCTGACTGGGATGCATTGAATGTCAAGGAATACACAAACCTTCGTGAAGGGGATTATGTATTCCAGGTTAAAGCAAGGAATGCTTTCGGAATGGAGAGTAGCGTTAGCGCCTTTCACTTCTCCATTAACCCGCCATTGTACCGCTCAAAAACGGCTTTTGCAATTTACGCCCTGCTGATCATGGCAATCATCGCAGCCAATGCCTATTATGTAAGAAAAAGGATATTGCGAATCAGGCAACGCGAAAAAATCAGGCATGAAAAGCGATTGGCCCGCAGGGAACAAATCTTTAAAGAACAAACAGCGCTCAGCGAAAAAGAGATCATGGAGCTACGCAATGAAAGCCTGGCCACCGAAATGCAGCATAAAAACAAAGAACTGGCCAACGCCACCATGCACCTGATCCAGAAAAACAAAACGCTCACCAGTCTAAAAAATGACCTGAACAAATTACTGAAAAGCATCCCGGCCGATCACCCGGAAAAAATGAGTATCCAGGGTCTGCTAAAGAAGGTAAACCGGGAGTTGAAAAACGAAAAACACTGGGAGCTTTTTAACAGCTATTTCGATGAGGTGCACCAGGATTTTATTGCGCGCATGAAAGAAGAGTACGAGGACCTTTCGCCCAAAGAATTGCGCCTCTGTGCTTATCTGCGCATGAATTTGTCTACCAAGGAAATTGCCCCGCTGATGAATATTTCCGTGCGTGGCGTAGAGATTAGCCGGTACCGGCTGAGAAAAAAAATGAACCTGGATCACGAGGTCAATCTGACAGAATTCTTAATGGCCTTTTAATCATCAGAATCCCTTCCCTGTTTGCGCGCTCCCCAACAAGATTTTCCGGTGTACACAAAACGTTAAAAATAGTTATTGAGAAACCGGGAATTAAAGAATTATATTTTTTAATCATTTGACATAGAAGATCATAAAACTTACATGATGTACTCATGATGTATTATAATTTACGTGAGCTGCAGCCATGCTGTAGTTAATTTTTTGTTAATCGATGGGTTAGTTGCTTTCTTTGGTTCAAAATTCAGGGCAAGCATTTGCATTGCCTGCCTTTATTATCAACCAAAAAACAACCATTTTATGAAAAACGCGCACAAACACAAGATCTTCAGGTTAGCCATGCTGTTTATGCTCACTGCCGGCATGATTGGCTTTTATGCATGCAGCTCAGATGATGATCCTGAACCCGAAACACCGGTTGCCAGTTTTCAGTATGAGATTAGCGAGGATAATTTTTTAGAGGTTATTTTCGAAAACTTTTCTCAACATGCAACCACCTACTCGTGGGACTTTGGTGATGGGGAGTCTTCCACGGAGGAGCACCCCACACATGTTTATGATGAGCCTGGCGTATATGATGTAGCGCTTACTGCTTCCAATGAAGATGGCGAAAGTCATACGTTTACGGAAACCATCTCCATTGATGATCCGGATGAAACCCTGACCCTGTTGGCGGGAATGGATCATAAAACATGGAAACTCTACCGGGTCGGAACCAGCCTCGGTGTCGGTCCCGACAAAGAAGGAGCCCGCGATTGGTGGTCACTGGAAAATGATGGTTCCAGGCCATGCAAGTATTACCATACATTTACCTTTCACAGGGATGGTGATTTTGTTTTTGATGATCACGGCGCATTCTGGGGAGAAGATGTCATTTTTGAAGGAACGGACGTGCACGGCATCTGCTTTGAGGCCATTCCGGAAAACATGATCAACAAAGACGGGGAGGATGTCAGTGCATTCCTGAGCGGAACCCACGCGTTTGAGTTTGACCCCAACGCAAGCATCGTGACACTGAATGGATACGGCGCCTGGATGGGCATGCCGCAGATGACCACCGATGGTGAATCGGCTGTTCCGGTAGACACCAAAGAGTTTAAAGTGGAAAGCATTGAGGAACACGGCGATTACGATCTGATGAT
>PUPG01000056.1 GCA_003553005.1 Bacteroidales bacterium | reverse complement strand
TCCATGGCAATAAGCAATGGTGTTTTGGCCTGGCTTTGCATCCGGTTTGTGACGAGCACCTGCTCGGTGGGGTATCCGCGGAAGAAGGCGGCCCCGCCCAGGTTGTAATCTTTCACGAGATGAACAATGCTGTCGTAATAAGCTTCATCCTGGTCCGTATGCCCCCGGATCATCAATAGCTGGGCAATCCGCTCCTCCAGGGTGAGGGATTGAAATACCGAATCGACCCACGGCGTGCTGTAAGGGCATTCCTGGGTGGAACCTGTGGCCTTGCCGGCAGATTGCGTACCCGGAGCCAGCAGAAAAAAAAGCAATATTAAAAGGGTAAAGTGTATCCCTAAAACCAGAAAACTGCGCATGCCGGTAACAGTAAAGCTTTAACGAAATCCAAACTTACCCTGCAAAGATAACACAATCGGCATTTTAAGCGCTATGGCGCGTTTTCATTTTTTGATTTTTTTGCCTGGTAAAACTTGCAGACTTTCGTGAGGGGGCATATATCGCATTTTGGTTTGCGGGCCAGGCATGTGTATCTGCCGTGCAGGATAAGCCAATGGTGGGCAATGGCCAGCTGGTGCCTTGGTATGTGTTTTACGAGTTGTTTTTCTGCTGCCAGGGGTGTTTTTGCGTTGGTCGTCAACCCAATTCGCCGCGCCACGCGAAAAACGTGGGTGTCGACAGCCAAGGCCGGCTTGTCATAGATCACGGAGGCGATCACGTTGGCCGTCTTGCGGCCCACCCCGGGTAGCTTGATGAGGTCGTCCACCTCTTCCGGGATCTGGCCCTGGAAGTCGCTGATGAGCACCCGCGCCATGCCGAGCAGGTTTTTGCTTTTGTTGTTGGGATAGGAGCAACTTTTGATGTAGCTATAGACTTCTTCCTGGGATGCAGCAGCGAGGGTTTCCGGGTCGGGGAAGCGCGCAAAAAACGGCGGGGTGATGATGTTGACCCGTTTGTCGGTGCACTGCGCGGACAGGATCACGGCCACCACCAACTGGTAGGGGTTGGCATACATCAGCTCCGTCTCCGGTGCCGGTTCATGCTCGGCAAAATAGTTCAATACAAAATTGAAACGTTCTTTTTTTCTCATATTGAAGTGTTTATGCGGCCTGGTTTCGGGATTGACAAAGGCCATGGTCGATGGTTTTTGTGAAAACCCCGTGGCTAAAATATGGATTTTTCGGCTGTACCTTCTGCAAATGTCCATATTATTGCCTAATTTCGAAGCGTTTTTTGCGAAAGCAAGCTGATCCGAGTTCCATCATGATAAATATTTATTGAGCAGATCGTGTTTTAATCAGACCAGCACGAGCTCATCACCGATTAAATTGAAGCGCAATGATAAATAAGGCATTGATCAATCCCAAAAGCATTGTCGTGGTTGGCGGTTCAAACAATACAGCCAAACCCGGCGGCAAAGTGTTAAAAAACCTCATTGACGGCAATTTTGCCGGCGACCTTTATGTGACCAACCTGAAAGAGAGCGAAGTGCAAGGCATCAAAAGTTATGCTGACGTAGCGGATCTGCCGAAGGTAGACCTGGCCATTATTGCCATCGCGGCGCAGTTTGTACCTGATACGGTGGATGTACTGGCAAACCAGAAGGGTGCGCGGGCATTTATCGTGTTATCCGCTGGCTTCAGTGAAGAAAGTGGGGGTGGTGCCGAGCTGGAGAAGCAGTTGGTCGACATAGTGGACGAGGTGGATGGTGCGCTGATTGGTCCCAACTGTGTGGGCGTGCTGACACCCAATCATCACAGCGTGTTTACCTACCCCATTCCAAAGCTTGACAACAAGGGCTGTGATTTTGTTTCCGGCTCGGGTGCAACGGCCTGCTTTATCATGGAGGCCGGCATTCCCAAGGGGCTGAGTTTTGCGAATGTGTTTTCTGTAGGAAACAGTGCCCAGATGGGCGTGGAAGAGGTGGTGAAGTACTGGGACGAATCTTTTGACCCTGAGCGCAGTTCGCGCATCAAATTGTTGTATATCGAAGACATCAAAAAGCCGCAGATGCTGCTTACGCACGCCGCATCGCTCATCCGCAAAGGATGTCGCATTGCGGCTGTCAAGGCAGGCAGTTCTGAGGCAGGTAGCCGCGCAGCTTCCTCGCATACGGGTGCACTTGCCAGTCCCGATGTGGCCGTGGATGCGCTTTTCCGCAAGGCTGGCATTGTGCGTTGTTACGGTCGCGAAGACCTGATCGCAGTAGCTTCGGTATTTTCTTATCCCAAGCTTAAAGGGGAAAACCTCGCTGTAATCACCCATGCGGGTGGACCCGCTGTGATGCTTACCGATGCGCTGAGCGAGGGAGGACTGGACGTACCGGCCATCGAATCGCCTAAGGCGAGTGATCTGCTCGAAGAACTCTTTCCCGGCTCTTCCGTGGCCAACCCGATTGACTTTCTGGCGACCGGCACCGCTGAACAACTGGGTACCATCCTGGATTATGCCGACCAGCACTTTGATAACATCGATGGCATCGTGGTCATTTTTGGTACCCCCGGCTTGTTCCCGGTATTTGACGTATACGATGTGCTGGATCAAAAAATGCGCATCTGCAAAAAGCCCATCTACCCGGTATTGCCCAGCATACTGACGGCCAAAGAGGAGGTTGACGCTTTCCTGGAGAAGGGGCACGTGAACTTCCCGGATGAGGTGGTCCTCGGACAGGCACTCAGCCGGGTGTATCATACGCCCCCGCCTTCGCGCGAAGACATCGTGATGCCCAAGGTGGACCGGGCCAGGATCCGCCGGGTCATTGATGCAGCGGAAGATGGCTACCTGACACCCAGACAAGTACAGACCGTATTGGATGCAGCCGGCATTTCCCGGGTCACCGAGACCGTTGTGGAGAGCGAAGAGGCCGCGGTAAAAGCTGCAGAGCGAATGGGTTACCCCCTGGCCATGAAAGTGGTAGGACCGGTGCACAAGTCTGACGTGGGTGGCGTGGTGCTGAACGTAAATGACCAACAGACCGTGGTCAGTGAATTTAAACGCATGATGCAAATCCTGGACTCCACAGGCGTTTTGTTGCAGCCGATGCTGGATGGTATTGAGTTATTTGCTGGCGTGAAAAAAGAAGACAAGTTCGGACATATGATCTTGTGTGGAATGGGGGGTATCTTCATCGAGGTGATGAAGGATGTGGCTACCCGTTTATATCCCATCAATATTGAAGAGGCGCTTGACATGATCGACAGCCTGAAAAGCTACGACATCCTGGAGGGGGTTCGCGGCAAAGAGGGCATTGACATTGATGCGTTTGCAGAAGTCCTGGTCAGGCTTTCTTCCCTGATCGAGGCGGCCCCCGAGATCTTTGAAATGGATCTCAACCCCCTGCTGGGCAACGAAAAATATGTAGTGGCAGTAGATGCAAGAATCCGCATTGTCAAAGCGTAAATCAATACATCATTCATCTTCTTAAGGTTTTTTCATGGAGGCAATAAGAATTATTGTACTGGGATTGTATGTCCTGATGATCATATGGGTGGGCATACGTGGTTTTAAAGGCACAAAAACGTTTAATGACTTTTATCTCGGCGGAGGCAATGTGGGTCCCTGGATGACCGCTTTTTCTTATGGAACGGCTTATTTCAGTGCGGTACTTTTCATTGGGTTTGCCGGCAATGTCGGTTGGAATTTTGGCTTTTCAGGACTCTGGATCGCCCTTGTCAATGCCCTCCTCGGGGTGTTGGTCGTTTGGTGGGTGGTTGGCATGCGCCTGAAAGATGCAGCCACCGAGTATGGGGCCTATACCATGCCCGATTTTTTGCTGAAACGCTATCGCGCTCCTGAGCTCAAGTTGCTGGCCAGCCTGGTGATCTTTGTGTTCATGATCCCATATACGGCCGCAGTGTTCATGGGACTGTCCTACCTGTTTACCTCCAATTTCAATATCGAATACTGGCACGCCCTGGCCTTCATGGGTTTCTTTACCGCGCTGTATATGGTACTTGGCGGTTACAAGTCGATGGCCCTGATCGACATGATCTTTGGGATCATCATGGCCGTAAGTGTGATCGTGTTGTTTTTCAGCACGGTGAGTGAAGGAGGCGGACTTCCCCAGATCACTTTTGCCTTGCGGGACATTGATCCCGGTCTGACCCGGGCAGTAGGTCCGCCTGGATGGTGGCCCTTGCTTTCCATGGTACTGCTTACCAGCATGGCGCCTTTTGCCATGCCGCAGCTGATGCAAAAGTTTTATGCCATCAAGGATAAAGCCACCATCAAGCGCGGCATGATCGCATCCACCTTTTTTGCCATCCTGATTGGTGGCGTGGCCTATTTTATCGGGTCTACGTCCAGGATATTCCTGACCCCGGAATCGGCACCCGCTGCCTTTGACCTGCAGGGACGTCCCCTATTTGACATCCTGATGCCGGAACTCCTGACCAACGTGGTGCCGGCATCCCTGAGTGTGATCATCCTGCTGCTGATATTGTCCGCATCCATGTCCACCCTGGCTGCCCTCGTGCTGGTATCGAGCTCCACCTTCGTCAAGGACTTCTTCCAGGGATTCATCAATACGGGCATCAAGGACAAGACCATGACCCTGATGATGCGCCTGATGAGCGCCCTGTTCATTGTCCTTTCGGTGGTCCTGGCCTACATGAACATCGACAGCATCGTGATGATCCTGGGCATCTCCTGGGGCGCACTGGGCTCGTTCTTTCTCGGCCCCTTTATCTGGGGTCTGTACAGCAAAAAGATGACCCGTGCAGGTGCCATTGCCTCCGGTACGGGCGGACTGCTGGTATGCCTGGTACTCTACGGGGCAGGCATACCCTCCCCGCAGGCTGGTACCATCGGCATGATCACCTCGCTGGTGCTGAATCCACTCGTCAGCGCCTTCACCCAAGCGAAGGCAGAACCATTGGCAAAATAGTTCACAATCCAGTTTAATCGTCGTTTACATCTATGATGCACAGGTTGATTCTTTTGTTTTTTATCCTCGCCTGGATGGTTGCTTCCGCTGTGGAAGCTGAAGAAGCCGTAGCCGAAAATGAAGCACCAGGCAACCAGGAAGAAAATGGTTTCTCCATCCAGTTCGGTGGCTTTGTCAAGACAGACTACTGGCTGGATAGCCGTACGGTGATCGCCGCGCGGGAGGATCTTTTTCTGCTGTTTCCTGCCCGGGAAAAACTGGATGCAGATGGTGTGGACATCCACGGTGACCCCGTGTTTAACTTTTCTGCGATCACCTCGCGCGTGGCCAGCCACATCACGGGTCCGGATGCTTTTGGCGCCCAGGTGAGCGGAATGATCGAGGCGGACTTTTCCGGGGTTACCGACGCCGACATCAACGGGTTTCGTTTGCGGCACGCCTACCTGCAGCTTTCGTGGGACGACCTGGATCTGCTCCTGGGACAATGGTGGCACCCGATGTTCTCACCCGCCGTATTGCCCGAGGTGGTCTCGCTCAATACGGGCGCTCCTTTTCAGCCATTCATTCGAAACCCCCAGGCTACACTGACCTATCACCACGGACAGTCCAGCTGGCTGGTGTCGATGATCGGACAGCGCGACAATGCCAGCGATGGACCGCAGGGCGTATCGCCCGACTACCTGCGAAATACTACCATTCCCAATGTTCACTTCCAGTGGAGTCGCGACCATCAGCGCCTGACCACTGGTCTGGCGGCGGATTATAAGGTGATCCGGCCCCGGCTGGCCACCGATGGCGTCCAGGAAAACGATGCCGGTCTGTATACCGATGAACAAATCGCCACTTATGCCTTCATGGCTTACGGTGGATTCTCACAGGGCAAGCTTAACCTGAAAACAAAAGCCATTTACGGCCAGAACCTCAGCGAACACCTGATGCTGGGCGGTTATGCGGAACGCTTCATCGACGATGATGGTTTCGTAAGCTATACGCCTTTGAATCACCTGTCTTCCTGGTTCAATATCGTCTATGGCGAAGATGTGCGCGCGGGATTGTTTCTCGGCTATGCCCGTAACCTCGGTGCGGTTGATGATGTGGAAGGCCGCTATTATGGCCGTGGCAGCGACATTGCCTATCTTTACCGCATTGCCCCTTCCATCCGCTTTGCCTCCGGCAATGTGGAACTCTGCACGGAGTTGGAATATACGGCAGCTGCCTATGGCGAACCAGACCAAAGTGGCCGCGTAAAGAACCACCAGGAAGTAGGGAACACCCGTATTCTTTTTACCGCGTTTTATTATTTCTGATTTAGCCCAGTGGGCTTTATTCGTGAAGATTGCGATGCTCCGTGATCTAATTCCACTGCCCCGCATCCACCACCCATTGCCCTTCACCTGTCGCTCAATGTCCAGGGCATACTTCCAGGCATCCATTCATTGCTCCCCGGTTTAATCATGCATTTCTGCAGCAGCGTATTCATCTGTTTTTGGAATTCCGTCTGTATTTTCTTAAATTTATGCTATTGAAATCTTAGCAATATCGAATTTAAAAAACCCAAAGAGATGGAAGACAAGCTGGTGACCATAGCTACGGACCATTACACCGCAGCAGAAGTTTTGAAAGCGCGCCTTGAGGCAGCAGGAATTACCTGTTATTTGCGCAATGTACACCTGATCCAGGGGGCGGGAGCTGAAGGAGTGAAGGTTCAGATCCACGAGGAAGACCTCGAGCAGGCCCTGAGGCTGATGAATGAATGGAAGGCGGAGCAGGAAAAGGCTGAGATAAAGAACCGCCGTGGCGTGCGGCGCATCCTTGTCCCGGTGGATTTTTCCGAATATTCAAAAAACGCCTGCAGGTATGCGTTGAATTTGGCGCACAAGCTCAAGGCCGACATCAAGATCCTGCATGTGTACTATGCCCCCATTGTCGACCTGGTGCCCATCACCGATGCTTACAGCATACAGGTCGACATGGACATCAACCTGCGTGAAATGGAAAGCAATGCACGCAAAGGGTTGCTTAAGTTTGTCAGTGAGATCAGGAAGGAAGCAGCCAGCAAGGACATGGGAGACGTCAAGATTGGTTATTCTCTCCGGGAGGGCATCACCGAAGATGAAATCGCCAGGATGGCCGAAGATTATAAGCCGGGCATCATCGTGTTGGGCACCAAAGGGAAAGGGGAGAAGCAGAGCGACATCATCGGCAGTGTGGTGTACCGGGTGCTTGACCGCACCAGGGTGCCGGTGCTGGCCATCCCCGAGCATTCATCCTATGATGCGTCAAAAGAAGTGAAAAACATTGCCTATGCCACAGAGTTTGATGACTCCGACTATGTGGCCATCCGCCGCCTGCTGTCCATTGTCTCCGGATTTGAGGTCAAGATACACTGCATTCATTTATCAAAGACACCAAGCAAAAGCTGGGATGAGGTGAAGATGGACTCCCTGAAGAATTATTTTGCCAAGGTGCATGGCGGTGTGGAGGTGGAATGTCACCTGCTGGAGAGTGATGACAGCATGAAAGGGCTCGAGACCTTTGTGGAGGATAAAGGCATCGAGCTCTTTTCCATGGTAAACCGCAAGCGTGGATTGCTTGCCCGGTTGTTTAACCCCGGCATTACCCGCAAGCTGATCTATGAAGGCACGATCCCGCTGCTGATCTTCCGGGC
>PUPG01000124.1 GCA_003553005.1 Bacteroidales bacterium | reverse complement strand
CCGGAAGGTGGCGGTGAACCCGGCGGAGAGCTGATGCAGGCAATTGAAGAAGGCTTCGGCTCTTTCGACAAGTTCAAGGAGAAATTTACCAATGCCTCGGTAACCCTTTTCGGCTCAGGTTGGTCGTGGCTGGTCAAAAATGCGGACGGCAGCCTGGAGGTCGTGCAGACAAGCAATGCAGAGAACCCGATGCGCCAGGGGAAAACACCACTCCTCACGTGCGATGTATGGGAGCACGCCTATTACCTGGATTACCAGAACCGCCGCCCTGAGTACCTCAGCGCATTCTGGAAGCTTGTGGATTGGAAGCGCGTAGAAGAAAGATGGAAATAAACTGACCCCATCCATCACATCACCCCGGCCCACCATGTACATCATCATCAGCGCGCGCCTGGTGGTGCTTCACCTCTCTTTTTCAGTACACTAAAAAAGGTTAAGGGCGTGTTAAAGTGTGTTAAACCCCGACAAACACGCCCTTAAGCTTTTAATTTTGTATGGGGTCAGTGTCCATCCGGGAGATCTGGCCGTAAACAGCAACAATCAACCTTTTGTTAAGCTTCTTGTTAGTTTATTCATGAAGAAGAGGTTCATCATACTTGTCATTGTGGCGATCAGCATTTCCCTGCTGGGATTGCTGGGCATACAACTGTACTGGATACGCAACGCAGTGGCCGTCAAAGAGGTAAACTTTGACCGTGGGGTCAGCGAAGCCGCATCCCGGGCGATTTATAAGTTCAACAAACAGGAACTCACCCGCAAGATCATCAGGGAACAGGACCACAGCCGCCACATCAGCCAGCTCAGCCAAATACTGGACTCGCTGAATCGCCGCTATTACGACCAGTTTTTTGCCCGGCAATCCGATCAAAGCCCGAGGGTGGATGCTGGTGGAGGCATTCTTTGGCAGGACATCAACATCCAGCTCAGGGAGCAATTTGGTCCGGGTGCCGGGGTCAGCAGCTACGACACCACCATGGTCTTTGGTGGTCACCAGCAGCAGCCCGGACATGACACCGGCTACCTTCCAGAGTCCACGCGGGCAGCCGGCCAGGATCCGCTGAACGCCTTCTTCGAAAGAAGCCGGATCATCGGCGACCTGTTCGACGACCTGTTCTCGAGTCGCTATACTTTCCAGGTGTCCGACGAAGAGAGCATCGCCAACCTGGACTCCCTCCTGTCGCAGGAACTGCAAAGCCAGGGCATTGCCACACCTTATGAGTTTGGGGTGTATCACCCGGCAAAGCATACCCTCGTCCGGGAAAAAACCGGCCAATACAGCAATGACCTCCTGCAAAGCCAGTACGCCTATCACCTCTTTCCCAATGACCTTTTCGTAAACCCCGAATACCTGTTGCTCCACTTTCCGCAGCAGGAGCGCTACATCCTGTCGCAGATGAATGCCATGCTGGGCGCCTCCATCGTATTGCTGTTCATCCTCATCTCATCCTTTGCCTTTACGATAATTACGATTTTCAGGCAAAAGCGGCTTTCGGTGATGAAGAACGACTTCATCAACAACATGACCCACGAACTCAAAACGCCCATCTCTACCATCTCACTCGCCTGCCAGGCCCTCAGCGACCAGGATGTGCAAAAATCAGAACCCCTCTATCAGAACTATATCAGGGTCATCAATGAAGAAAATGAAAGGCTTGGACTGCTCACCGAAAGGGTGCTCCAAACCGCACTGATCGAAAAGGCACAGATCCGGCTGAGCATTACCGGGCTGGATATGCACGAGCTGATTGAAAATGCCATTCAGAAAATCATCCTCCAGGTAGAAGCCAAACACGGCACGATTAAATCCAATCTGAACGCCACCTCAAGTTACATCAAGGGCGACAAGGTGCACCTGACCAATGTGGTTTCCAACCTGCTCGACAACGCCAATAAATATTCACCCCACAAACCAGAGATTACCGTAAGCACCGAAAACACCAGCAAAGGGATCCTGGTGCACGTGGATGATCAGGGCGTGGGGATCAATCGTGCCAACCAAAAGAAAATTTTTGATAACTTGTACCGGGTTTCAACAGGTAATGTACATGACGTGAAAGGCTTCGGCCTGGGCCTGAGCTATGTGAAAGCCATCGTAGAGAAGCATGGCGGCAGCATATCGCTGGAAAGCGAACCCATGAAGGGCTCCCGTTTTACCGTGTTCATCCCGTTTGGATACGATGGCAGGGGAGCCAGGCAAGCTGAAGAGACACACCAACAAAACTAAGCTATGGAAGACACACCAATGATCAAGATTTTGCTGGCAGAAGACGATGCCAACCTGGGGACCATCTTAAAGGCATACCTGGAGGCCAAGGGCTTTCCCACCACGCTTTGTGTGGACGGACAGGAAGCACACGACGCTTTCCTGCAACAGACCTTCAATTTTTGCATCCTCGATGTGATGATGCCCGTAAAAGATGGCTTTACGCTGGCCAAAGAGATTCGGAAAGTGGACAAAAAAGTGCCCATCCTCTTTCTCACCGCCAAAAACATGCAGGAAGACATCCTGGAGGGACTGAAGATCGGAGCCGACGATTACATCACCAAGCCTTTCAGCATGGAGGAGCTGCTGCTCCGCATCACCGCCATCTATCGTCGCAGCTACACGGAAACGGTTGGAGATACCGAAAAAACGCTTTTCCAGATTGGGGAGTACACCTTCGACTACGCCAGGCAAACCCTGAAAAAAGGCAACAAGGAGCAAAAACTCACCTCCAAGGAGTCGCAACTCCTGAAAATGCTCTGCGACAGGATCAACCACGTACTCGATCGCTCAGAGGCGCTTAAGAAGATCTGGCTCGACGACAACTATTTTAACGCCAGAAGCATGGATGTCTACATCGCCAAACTCCGCAAGTACCTTAAGGATGATCCGTCCATCGAACTGCTGAACGTGCACGGCAAAGGGTTTAAGCTACTGGTGTCCAGGGAAGAGGAGCCTGACGCATAACGACACATGATGAACGACAGCGACCGGAACATGCGCAAACTCAGCGCAGACAAGCTTCCGCGGATGACCGACATCCAAAAGGTGTGGCACCCCGACTGGTTTCAGGGGCGGCGCAGGCGGAACAATTATTTCGAAGGCTGGTACATGAAGCACGTCAGTCCGCAGGGTGAGCACATCCTCTCCTTTATCCCGGGCATATCCCTCAACAAACCGGACCCCCACGCATTTGTGCAGGGCATCGATGGCCACTCCGGGCAAACCTGGTATTTTCGCTACCCGCCCGATGCGTTCCACTATGCCCCCGATGCATTCGACATCCGCATCGGCAACAGCCGCTTTTCCAAAAACGGCATCGCCCTCGACCTGGAATCCGACGAAGCACGCATTACCGGGGAAATCAGGTACTCAGAACGCCACACTTTTCCGGTAAGCCTGCACACCCCGGGCATCATGGGGTGGTACCGCTATGTGCCCGCCATGCAATGCTACCACGGTGTGGTGAGCCTCGACCACCAGCTGAACGGCCGCATTGAGGTCAACGGCAAGGACCATGACTTTTCCGGCGGAAAGGGCTACGTCGAAAAAGACTGGGGCAGCGCAATGCCCGAAGCCTGGATATGGATGCAGTCGAACCACTTCCCACAAACCAGGACCTCTTTTATGCTATCCATTGCCCGCGTGCCCTGGCTCGGGAGCAGCTTCCCGGGATTCCTCGGGTTTTTTCTCCACCAGGGACAGCCACACTATTTTGCCACCTATACCGGCGCCAAGGTCAACAATCTGGATGTCAGCGAAAAAGTAGCATCCCTCCGCATCGACACCAAAGACAAGCAACTGCACATCCGCGGCGAAAAAAAGACGGGTAGCAGTGCGCACGGCGCCCTGAAGGCACCCGGCAAAGGGCACATGGAGCGGGTCATCCACGAAAATGTCAATGCCAGCCTCTTTGTGTCCCTTACCGACAAACAGGGCAAGGTGCTGTTTGAAGGCGAGGGCAGGCACGCCGGACTGGAAATGATCGGTGATACCTCCATATTGCTGGGTTGACAAGACTTTCCCGCCCGCTAAACATAATGTATCTTCCTGCTGTTTATCCTTATGCAAACCCATGTGAAGCCCTGGCGAAGCTGTCGCACACACCGCAGCATTTCTACAGGTCATTAATGCAGGCTAATGGCCTGGACCAGTGAAATTGTGAGAATTGGACATTGTGCGCATGCAAAAAAATGCCCCAGGTTTCATATCTTTGCACCGCAATTTAAACTAATTATAAATAGCTCCCGTTTCAATCTTATACAGGCACCAGCAATGCAGGGTGATCAGCGAGGTTGAAACCTGGTTTGAACAACATCTTAACCTTATCCCATGGCAGATAAGCAAAAAGACATATTGCAGGAAGTCACCGAATCGGATTACAAATACGGCTTCTATACCGACATCGAAATGGACCAGGCCCCACCGGGTCTGACCGAAGATACCATTCGCTTCATTTCCAAGAAGAAAAACGAGCCCGACTTTATGCTGGAGTTCCGACTCAAGGCATTCAGGCACTGGAAGACCCTTAAGGAGCCCGATTGGGCGCACGTGGATTATCCGCGCATCAACTACCAGGACCTGATCTACTACTCGGCGCCACGCAAGAAGCCCAGGTATGAGAGCATGGACGAGGTGGATCCCGAATTGCTGAATACCTTTGAGAAGCTGGGCATCCCCCTTGATGAGCAGAAACAGCTTGCCGGCGTGGCGGTCGATGCCGTGATGGACAGCGTTTCGGTTGGCTCCACCTTCAAGGAGACCCTGGCTGAACACGGCATCATCTTCTGCTCCTTCAGCGAAGCCCTGCAAAAACACCCGGACCTCATCCGGAAGCACATGGGCAGCGTAGTGCCATATACGGACAATTTCTTTGCCGCCCTCAACTCCGCCGTCTTCAGCGACGGCTCCTTTGCTTACATCCCCAAGGGGGTGAAGTGCCCGCTGGAGTTGTCGACCTATTTCCGGATCAACGCCGCCAACACCGGCCAGTTTGAACGGACCCTGATCGTGGCCGAAGAAGGAAGCTACGTCAGCTACATGGAAGGCTGCACGGCGCCGATACGCGACGAGAACCAGCTGCACGCCGCCATCGTGGAGATCATTGCCCGCAAGGATGCGGAAGTGAAGTACTCTACCGTGCAGAACTGGTGGCCGGGCGACAAGGAAGGGAAGGGCGGCGTATACAATTTCGTGACCAAAAGGGGGATCTGTGAAGGCGACAACTCCCGGATCAGCTGGACGCAAGTAGAGACCGGGTCGGCCGTGACGTGGAAGTACCCCAGCCTAATCCTCAAAGGGGACAACGCCACGGGTGAGTTTTACTCGGTGGCCGTGACCAACAACAAACAACAGGCCGATACCGGCACCAAGATGATCCACCTGGGCAAAAACACCAAAAGCACAATCATCAGCAAGGGAATCTCGGCCGGCCGAAGCAACAACAGCTACCGCGGACTGGTCAAGACGACCAGGAACGCAGAAAATGCCCGCAACTTCTCCCAGTGCGACTCCCTGCTGCTGGGCGATCAAAGCGGTGCGCACACCTTCCCCTACCTGGATGTGGGCAACCGCTCCTCCGTGGTTGAACACGAGGCCACGACCAGCAAGATTTCTGAAGACCAGTTGTTTTACTGCATGCAGCGGGGCATCGACATGGAAGGTGCCATCGGCCTCATCGTGAACGGATACGCCAAGGAAGTGCTATCCAAGCTGCCGATGGAGTTTGCAGTGGAAGCACAAAAACTGCTCTCCGTGAGCCTTGAGGGAAGCGTAGGATAAGGTTAAGGATAAGGTTAAGGTTGAGGGGGAAGATGGGTTTGAGGTTTGAAGTTTGAGGTTTGAAGTTGCCTGAGGAGCAATGCAGGCCCATGGGGTGGGCGGAGAGTTGTGGGGTTAAAGGGTTGTGGGGTTAAAGGGTTATGGGGTTAAAGGGATATGAGGTTAAAGGGATATGAGGTTAAAGGGTTGTGGGGTTAAAGGGTTATGGGGTTAAAGGGTTATTGGGTTTTGAGGTTGCCCAGGGTTTTATGTGACTTTTTGACATTTCGACATTTAGACATTTAGACGTTTTTTACCATGCTTAGCATTAAAGATTTAGCTGTTTCCATACACGGCAAGGAGATCATCCGGGGGTTGAACCTGGAGGTGAAAGAAGGCGAGGTACACGCCATCATGGGGCCGAATGGCTCGGGCAAAAGTACCCTGGCATCCGTGATTGCCGGAAGGGAAAATTTTGACATCGACCGGGGCTCCGTCGAATATGACGGACAAGACCTGCTGGAATTGCCTGCGGAGACGCGAGCCCGGGAGGGCATCTTCCTGGGGTTTCAGTATCCCGTGGAGATCCCCGGCGTAAGCATCGCCAACTTCATGCGCACCGCCATCAATGAGAAGCGCAAGTACCTCGGACTTGATCCCCTGACGGGTGCCGAGTTTCTGAAGCTGATGGAAGAGAAGAAGAAAATGGTGGAAATCCATTCCAAGCTGACCAACAGATCAGTGAATGAAGGCTTTTCCGGCGGCGAGAAGAAAAAGAATGAAATCTTCCAGATGGCACTGCTGGAACCACGGCTGGCCATCCTCGACGAAACCGACTCGGGTCTGGACATCGACGCGCTAAAGGTGGTGGCAAAAGGCGTAAACAGTCTGCGACGAAAAGACAATGCCACCGTGGTGATCACACACTACCAAAGGCTGCTCGATTACATCGTGCCCGACTACGTACACGTGCTCTTCGACGGCCGGATCATCAAGAGTGGCGGCAAAGATCTCGCCCTGGAGCTGGAGGAGAAGGGATATGAATGGATCAAAAAAGATGCGGGCGCAAACGTTTAGACCTTTTGACTTTTCGACATTTTGACATTTTGACAACGTTTAACACATGAAACGAGCCATGCCAACATATTGACACACACGAGAATGATTATTGTCACGGGGGCGTTCAGACTTAGCAGGCTTTTGGCTTTTAGCTATTGGCAAGAAAGCCAAGAGCCAATGGCATTTCGCATGAAAACGCAAACACCAGATAACCAATCAGTTGAAAATGTATAAACAGATGAAAGACAAACTGCTGGATCTTTATCATCAGCAACAGCACACCATACAAGGTCAGGCTACGCCGCTGGTGAACCGGATCAGGGAACACGCGCTGTCCAGGTTCCGCCAAAACGGCTTCCCTACCACCAAAAAGGAGAGCTGGCGCTTTACCGACCTGACCCCCCTGCTGAAAACCGATTTTTCCTTCGACTTCAGCAACAAGAGCCGCAACATGGACATCGACAAGATCTTTACCTGCGATGTGTATGACCTCGACACTTACAGCCTCACCCTGCTGAATGGTTGGTACGTGTACAAGCACGCCCCGCTCACCCGGCTTAACAACGGCACCATCATCGGCAGCCTGGCCAAAGCGATGGAGGTGTACCCGGAGCTGGTGGATGAATACATCGGCAAGGCAGCCAACCCGGACCAGTATGAGATGACCGCCCTGAACACGGCCTTCCTGCAGGATGGACTGTTCATCTACGTGCCCGAAGGCGTGCAGGTGGAAAAACCCATTCAGCTGATCAACATCGTCAATGCGGAGCAGCCGGTATTCCTGCAGCCCAGGCACCTGATCATCGCCGGAAAGGGTGCCGGACTCACCGTGGTGCATTGCGATCATTCGCTCACACACAATGTCAGCTTTACCAACACGGT
>PUPG01000126.1 GCA_003553005.1 Bacteroidales bacterium | reverse complement strand
TCTTTGAAACCATTGGCTCCTTTTTCGTGATCATCCTGGACTTCACCAGGGCCGGTACGGACTTTCTGTTTGAAGGCTTTCTCGATACGGACAGGTTTGGCTATGTCTTCGCCTTCCAGGTGCTTCCCACCATCATCTTTTTCTCTGCCCTGACCAGCTTGCTGTTCTACCTGGGCATCATCCAAAAGATTGTCTTTGGAATGGCCTGGCTGATGACGAAGGTGATGCGTCTTTCCGGGGCGGAAAGCCTTTCCGTGGCTGGCAACATTTTCCTGGGCCAGACGGAGTCGCCCCTGATGATCAAGGCCTACCTGCCCAACATGACCAAGTCGGAGATGCTGCTGGTGATGACCGGCGGCATGGCTACCCTTGCCGGTGGTGTGCTGGCTGCCTACATCAGCTTCCTGGGTGGCGACGACCCGGTACAGCGCCTGATGTTTGCACAACACCTGCTGGCAGCTTCCATCATGGCCGCCCCCGGCGCCGTGGTGCTGTCAAAGATCCTCTACCCCCAAACCGAAGAGATCGACAAGACCATGGACATCTCCAAAGACCGGATCGGGGATAACGTCCTGGACTCCATCACCAACGGGGCAGGCGAAGGCCTCCGCCTGGCCGCCAACGTGGCCGCCATGCTCCTGGTCTTTATCGCCTTCATCGCCATGTTCAACCACATCGTGGGATACATCGGCGATATGGCCAACCTGAATCCCTGGATTGCAGAGGTGACAGACGGACGATACGACAGCCTGTCCCTCCAATTTATCCTGGGCTACACCTTTGCCCCGATTATGTGGCTGATCGGGGTCAGCTTGCCGGACATTACGCTTGTGGGCAGACTCCTCGGCGAAAAAATCATCATGACAGAGTTCATCGGCTATGTGAGCCTCGCTGAACTCCAGGAGGCAGATGCCTTTGCGGATCCCAAATCCATCATCATGGCCACCTACCTGTTATGCGGATTCGCCAACTTTGCCAGCATCGGCATCCAGATCGGCGGAATCGGATCCCTCGCCCCGTCGCGCAAAGTGCTGTTGTCGCGATTCGGAATGCGGGCATTGCTGGGTGGTACGCTCGCAGGCCTGATGAGTGCAACAATTGTGGGCATGATCATGGGGTAAGCCTGGGCGCTGACCGAACATGCCTGGCACATACGGGCAATACGAGCACTGAATACACAGCATACGCTTCCACATAACCGGGAAGCCTGCATGGCACCTTATGGTGACCAAGGCTGATCAGAAACCAACGTACCGCTTTAACACTGAAACCAACCCAATCATGCAACAGTATCTCCACCTGCTGGACCATATTTTGCACAATGGGGTCCGCAAAAGCGACCGCACAGGCACTGGAACCCTGAGTGTCTTCGGTCATCAGATGCGCTTTGACCTGGCGGAAGGCTTCCCCCTGGTGACCACCAAAAAAATACACCTCCGTTCCATCATCCACGAGTTGCTGTGGTTTTTGCAGGGCGATACGAACATTGGGTACCTGAACGATCATGGCGTGTCCATCTGGGATGAATGGGCCGATGAAGCGGGCAACCTTGGGCCGGTTTACGGTGCACAGTGGCGAAGCTGGCCGGCAAACGGCGGACAGGTCGACCAGATCGCCGAAGTGGTTGAACAAATCAAAAACAATCCGGACTCCCGGCGCCTCATGGTCAGTGCCTGGAATGTGAGTGACCTCGAACACATGGCCCTGCCGCCATGCCACGTCCTCTTCCAGTTTTATGTGGCCAACGGGAAGCTGTCGCTGCAACTCTATCAACGCAGCGCCGATATTTTCCTGGGCGTGCCCTTCAACATCGCATCCTATGCCCTGCTCACCATGATGGTGGCGCAGGCATGCAAGCTGGAACCCGGCGAGTTTATCCACAGCTTCGGCGACGCGCATCTCTACCTCAACCACCTTGACCAGGCAAAGCTTCAGCTGAGCCGCGAACCCAGGCCCCTTCCCACCATGAAAATCAACCCGGATATTTTGGATATCTTTGCTTTCCGGTACGAAGACTTTGAACTTACGGGTTACAACCCCCATCCACGCATAAAAGCACCTGTTGCCGTCTGATACGCAGCATTCAACAGCTCTCGGAATCTACTAACCAAATCCGTTTCTTTATGAAGATGTACATCATTGCTGCCATTGCCAACAACAACGTGATTGGCAGTGAAAACCGGCTGATATGGCACCTGCCGGCTGACATGAAGCATTTCAGGGAGCTCACCATGGGACACACCCTGATCATGGGAAGAAAAACCTTTGAGTCGATCGGGAAACCCCTGAAAGGCAGGAAGACCATCGTGGTGACCACCAGGGAAGATTACGATGCACAGGGTGAGCAGGTGGCCCACAACATCAAAGAAGCCATCCGGATGGTCAAAGGTGAAAAAGAAGTGTTTGTAGCCGGGGGATCGGATATCTATGAACAAACGATCGACTTGTACCACACCCGCCGCATGTATATCACCAGGATATTCGCCAACTTTGAGGGAGATGCATTCTTCCCGGAGATCGATCCGGAAAAATGGGAGCTCATCGACATGGAGGAACACGAGCCGGACGACAAAAACAAGTACCCCTACGCCTTCATGACGTACAAGAAAAAGGCCGGGTGCCGGAAATGATTTCCCTTATTCTCCCCTGAAGGTTTTCAGCGGTTCCTGCCGGGCAGCCGGGAAGAGTACATTGTTCAGGATCAGCCGGTATCCGGGAGAGTTCGGAAACAAGTCGAGGTCCGTGGGTGGATCGCCTACGTGATGCCGGTAGTCTTCCGGGTCATGGCCACCCAAAAAAGTAAACGTACCATCTCCCCTGGAACCGTGGATGTAACGGGCTTCATCTTTGGACCGGTTTTCTCCCAGGATGGTCACGGTCGGCTTGATGACCTTGTTCCGGAATGCGGTGGTCTGCCCCATAAAGCCTTTGACCACCATCTCATGGCTCTGGGTCAGCATCGTGGGCACGGGATCCCATTTTGCCGAGAATTCAAACAGGGTAAAGAAGTCGGTTTGCTGATTGCGGCCTGTTTTCGGCACGTCGATGTTGGATTTCTCATAGATCGCCGGGTCAGGCACGATGGTAAAGTTTTCAAAGGCAAAGGTCCTGGAGAAGTCCAGCCTTTCTTGGGCATCGGGGTCCGGCGGCCTGTCATTGTACACCTCATGCAGGATGTCCACGCCTTCAGCTGCCAGGGCAATGTCAATGCTTTCCGGTGCGGAGCACATGGCAAACATGTATCCGCCACCCTCTACAAAGTCGCGGATCTTTTTCGCCACGGCAAGCTTCAGGTCAGCCACTTCATCAAAGCCCAGGCGCCTGGCTGTTTCTTCGGCAAGCCGCACATCCTCCTGGTACCAGTCGGCATTGCGAAAAGCCAGCCAGAATTTGCCAAACTGGCCGGTAAAATCTTCATGGTGCAGGTGCAGCCAGTCGTAGAGTGGCAGCACGCCTGAAAGGACCTCTTCGTCATAAACCTCATCATAAGGAATTTCCGCGTAGGTCAGCGCGAGGGTCACCGCATCATCCCAGGGGAGACTGTTTGGCGGCGTATACACGGCGATCTCAGGTACTTTGTGCAGGCGGATCTCGTCCTTGTTGACCTCCGGATCCGCAATTTCCCGCAGGATACCTGCGGCCTGCACATCGGCGATCACTTCGTAGCTTACCCCGCGCACGGTGAGCTCTTCTTCAAATTCCCGGTGATGATCAAACATGAAACTGCCCCCGCGGTAATTCAGCAACCAGCTCACCTCCACGTCATAGGTAAGCACGTGGTAGGCAATGCCGTAAGCTTTCAGGTGATTTCGCTGGCTGTCGTCCATCGGCACCAGGATCTGTGCACCTTGTGTGGCCAGGGAACACATTAAAAACAGGGAAAGAATCAAATACCGCATCGTCATGATCATTTTGTCGTTTACATTCGCGATCGCATGCTTTTCTGTATAAGCAAAAAGCATGCAAAAATGTTCAGCACAAAGCCAAGAAATCCGATGTCAGAACGGCACGTCGTCGTCATCCATGTCGTCATTCATCTTGGATGGGATGGTAAAGGTGTTGGCGCCATCGTCGAATGAATCGGAAGGCTTCAGGTCATCGCCCATCCCATACTCTGCTGACTCGTATTCAGTGAACTTGGCGAAGTTTTGAATAAAACGCAGATTGATGTCTTTTAGTGCGCCGTTACGGTGTTTGGCGATGATGAGTTGCGCAAGGCCTTCGGTGGAGTTGCCCTGTTCGTCTTCGGTGATCTGGTAATATTCCGGACGATAGATAAACAGGACCATGTCGGCGTCTTGCTCGATGGCACCTGACTCGCGAAGGTCAGACAGGATGGGGCGCTTGGAGCCGCCCCGCGTTTCTACGGCACGGCTGAGCTGGGAAATGGCAATGACGGGGATATCAAGCTCTTTGGCCAGGCTCTTCATGGATCGGGAGATGTTGCTGATCTCCTGCTCCCGGTTGCCCCGGTGGTTGTCTGAGCCTGAAGTCATCAGCTGCAGGTAGTCGACCACCACAAGCTGGATGTCGTGCTGCGCCTTGAGCCTCCGGCATTTGGCACGGAGTTCGAAGATGGACAGGGCGGGGGTGTCGTCAATATACAGGGGGGCATCGGTCAGCGCGCCAAGGCGGGCATTCAGCTGTTCCCACTCATACTGCTCCAGCTGACCCCGGCGAAGCTTGTCTGCAGCAAGCTCCGACTCACTGGCAATTAGCCGGGTAACAAGCTGAACACCGGACATCTCCAGGGAGAATACCGCAATGGGTTTTTTGAAGTCGACGGCCATATTCCTCGCCATGGAGAGGATAAATGCGGTTTTACCCATACCGGGCCGGGCAGCCAGAATGACCAGGTCGGACCTTTGCCAGCCGGCCGTTACCCTGTCAAGGTCAGAAAAGCCACTGGGAATACCGGTGATATGACCTTCCTGGTCTTTTGCTCCTTCAATCTGCTTCACGGCTTCTTTAACCAGCGAGTGCATGTCGTCGTAGCTGCGGCGCAGATTGGTTTCACTGACGGCAAAGAGTTCTTTTTCAGCCTTATCGAGGATGTCAAACACATCCGTACTGTCCTCGTAGGAGTCTTTGATGATCTCTGAACTAATCCGGATCAGCTCCCGTTGCAGGTGCTTCTGCAGCAGGATGCGGGCATGGTATTCCACATTGGCCGAGCTGGCCACGCGGTTGGTCAGCATGGAGATGGTATAGGCGCCCCCAACCATGTCGAGTTCACCCTTCTTTTTCAGGGCTTCGGTGACGGTCAGGATGTCCACGGGCTGAGCGGTGGAAAACAAGTCGTGGATGACCGCAAAGATCTTTTGGTGCCCTTCTTTGTAAAACACTTCCGGTTTCAGGATGTCGACCACGTTGGTCAGCGCATTCTGCTCGAGCATGATGGCGCCCAACACGGCCTCTTCGAGGTCAATGGCCTGGGGAGGCACCCTGCCATGATCCGCATAATCCAGTGAGTAGAAGGCTTTTTTTTGTTTGCCCCGGGTGCTTTCACGCACTTTTTGCTCCTTGTTTTCCATGCTTCAAAAATACGCATTACCACAGATGGCTACAACCAAAACGAAAGAAATAATTATTAACAACGGGCCGAATGCAGCAATCCGTAAGCCTGTAGCGTTTCAATCGGCACCCTGACCCTGCTCATGGCCGTTCGCTGGCGGTTCCACAATCTGAAATTCCGTACGCCGGTTCATGGCTCGTCCTTCCGGGGTTTCATTGGTGTCAACCGGCCTGGTGTCGGCATAGCCTTTATGGCTTAGCCGGGCCGCTTCGATGCCCTGCCTAACCAGGTAGTCACGCACGCTGCGGGCCCGGTTTTCGGACAATTCCAGGTTGTGCGCATACGACCCCCTGCTGTCGGTATGGCCACTGATCTCCACATGCAATTGGGGATTGTCGCGCATAAACCGGTAGAGCTTCTGAAGTTCTGCCCTGGAGGTCTCTTTCAGGGCATAACTGTCGGTTTCGAAGAAGATGTTGCGCAATACCACGGGTTCGCCTTCGCGGATGGGTTGCAGGTGAATATCGCGGATATATGGATCGGTGGCTTTGCGCACCCCCTCGTAGGAAAAATGGTCGGAAAAGAACAGGTATCCCGTTTTTGAGATGTTGAGTGCAAGGTCTTTGCCCGTAGGGATGGCCACCAGGAAGGAGCCATCTTCAGGATCGGAGTCCGCCTCCATGACCACTTGTCCGTCGGACACGCGGATCAGCTCGAAGGTAGCCTGCAGGGGATGTGCTGTTTCGGCATCCCGCACCACCCCGCGCATATAGGTTACCGGTTGCGGACTCACCGCCTCATACAAGGCAAAGGTATAAATGTCCGACCGGCCGTATCCTCCTTCTATATCCGAAGCAAACCAGGCTTGTTGACCGGAGGCCCCTACAATAAAAGCGAACTCATCGCGATGGGTATTGATGGGATAGCCCAGGTTCACCGGCTCCGACCAGTCCCCGCTGTGGGGGTCGCGTTGGCTGACAAAGATATCCAGGCCACCCATCCCGGGATGTCCGTCGGATGCAAAATACAGGCTCTCATTGTCGTGATGAATGAAGGGCGACAGCTCGTTGCCGCTGGTGTTGATGGTCTCCCCGAGATTCTCGGGCGATCCCCACTCCCCGTCTTCCTTTTTTCGGGCTTTCCAGATATCCATCGTACCCAGGCTGCCCTCCCGGCTGCTGGCAAAATACAGGGTGCTTCCATCGGCCGAAACGGAAGGCTGGGAGTCCCAGGAGGATGAGTTGATCGCCTGACCGGCATTGCGCGGCACACTCCACTGCTGACCGGTTTTCCGGGCATAATAGATGTCGCAGCTTCCAAAGCCGTCGGGCCGGTTGCAAGCGGTAAAGTACATGTGCCGGCCATCGGCTGTAATGGTTTGTGCACCCTCATTGCCGGAAGTGTTCAACGGGGCGCCCATGTTCTGCGCCTGTGTCCATTCGCCATCGACCTTCCGGCTTACATAAAAATCCTCAAAAAAGAAATCGCGTGGCAGGTCGTCGCGCAACTCATGTCCATCGAGCGGCTTTTTGCGGGTAAAGATCAGGGTTTGCTCGTCTGCAGTCAGCGCCGGACTGTATTCTGCGTACTGGCTGTTGATGGCCGCCCCCGGGTTCTGCGGCTCAAAGGGGACCGGGTTTTGTACCGCCTTTTCGGCAAAACGGGCATGTGCCAGGGCATCTGTGGCCCTGGACAGGAAATTTTCGCTGACCCCATCCATGGTTTTGAAAGACTCCAGCCAGGTTACTGCATCGGCATAGGCCGCAGTGCGGAACAATGCCCGTCCCTTGTAATATTTTGCCGGCGGAAAAAAGGCGGCATCCAAATCAATGACCCTGGCGTAATGCGGGATCGCATCCGCATAGGCCTCATCCATATATAGGATCTCTGCCTTCAACAAGTGGGCTTCAATAAATGCGTCATCGATCCGGATGGCCCGTTCCAGCCTCTCGATTGCCTCCTGGTGATCAAGCAAGCGGTAGGCCTGCTCAGCCTCCTCATAGGCCCGGCGGGCCCTGCGGCTTCCCGTGCTGAGCTCATCAGGTACCTGCGCCGGAAGTGCCTCCGCAAAGAAGCACAGCAGCAGGAATAAAAGCATGTGTTTTCTTGCCATCAGGGAATATGCATAAACTTATGTGCCTGCAGGGAAACCATCCATTTGGGGTTTTCCTGCACATAAGAAACGATGCGGGGCAGGATTTTATGATACTGACTCCATTCGGGCTGCAGAAAAAGCTTGCATTTGTCTTTTACCAGGGCGGCATTCTCCTCGGCCCAGG